>SXZN01000032.1 GCA_005787865.1 Opitutaceae bacterium
CTGATTCCTGTCCGAGGGCGGCTGCCATGACGGCGTGGGCATCGGCCTGACCGGGAAGGATGGTGGTTAATTTCCCACCCCGCATCACCCCGATGCGGTCGCTCATGCCCAAAATTTCTGGCAGTTCACTTGAGATCATGATCACGGCGAGGCCGGCTTTCGCCAGTTGACGAATGATCCGATGGATTTCGCTTTTGGCCCCGACATCGACCCCTTGGGTTGGCTCGTCAAGAATGAGGACTTTGGGCTGGGTCGCGAGCCAGCGAGCCAGCGAAACTTTTTGCTGGTTGCCGCCGCTGAGGCTGCCGCCGAGGGCCTGGGGACCCGCGCACTTCACCGCGAGATCCCGGATGAAATCAAGCGCTAGCTTTTGTTCGGCGCCCAACTTGAGCCAAGCGTGGGGAAATAAACGAGGATGAATCGCCATCGTTATATTTTGATCAATCGGCAGCTCCAGCACGACGCCGTGGCGGCGACGATCCTCCGGTACGTAAGCGAGACCCAGGGCCACTGCGGCGGCTGGGGATTGCGGGGCGATTGGTTGCCCTTGAAGTAAAATTTCACCGCGGTCGGCTGGAGTGAGACCAAACAACACCCGCGCCAATTCAGTCCGGCCGGCGCCGACGAGCCCAGCTAGCCCAAAGATTTCCCCCTTCCGTAGGACCAAGCTCACGTGATTGACCCCGGAGGCGGCACAATCGACGTCGCGCAATTCGAGCACGATTTCTCCTCCCGTAAATTCAGTCGGAGGGTAGAGTTGGTCGACTTCGCGGCCCACCATTAGCTTGATGAGCCCGGCATGCGTGATCGCCCTGACGGCGTGAGTCCCCACGCTTTCCCCGTCGCGGAGGACGGTGACGCGATCCGCGAGAGCGAATATTTCATCGAGGCGGTGTGAAATATAAATGATGCCGACGCCGCTGCTGCGTAATTCTCGTACTACGGTGAAGAGGCGATCCTGTTCGCGACTAGTCAGCGAGGCGGTGGGTTCATCCATGACCACGATGCGTGCGCCGGCCCCGACCGCACAGGCGATCTCGACTAATTGTTGCTCGGGCATAGACAGCGTGCGTACTTCCGCCTCAGGTGAAAGGTCGGCGCCGACTCGAGCCAGTAGTTCCTGTGCGCGTTGCCGACGCCGGGACCAGTTAATGCGCCGCATCGATCCGGCTGGCTCCAAGCGCAGGCCAATATTTTCAGCAACGGTGAGGTCAGGGAAAAGTGCCGGTTGCTGATAAATACAAGCAATCCCGAGTTGCTGCGCGAGGCTGGGGGTTAGTCCTGTCAGTGACCGACCCGCCACAATAATCTCCCCCGCGTCAGGTTGATGAGCGCCGGTAATAATTTTGATCAACGTGCTTTTTCCTGCGCCATTTTCACCGAGGAGCGCGTGAACTTCCCCGGCCTGTAAATCAAAGTCGACGCCCCGCAAAGCACGGACGCCGCCAAAATTCTTAGCGGCACGGCGTAACGTCAGGAGCGGGGAAGGGGGTGGTGGGCCCGAAAGCATACAGAATCGCTTAAAGTAAAAAGCAGAAGAGCTGCACTGACACGCTCAAAGGTTAGTTTATCTAAAATTTTAACTCCGGCGCGCTGCTCGGTTGATTGCGATAACGTGAAGCTGGGCGCATTTAGCCGTGTCATTTAGCGTTAATGCTGGCTAACTCTCCTCAGTATTTTTTCGATGCAACCTTTCTCCGATAATCCCGCGCTAGAAGATGAGCTGGGTGATGTCTTAGAAAAAGCGGCGCGCCAGGCTAATTTGAGTCACGAGAAGCTCGCGGCTTTCGCTGACGTTGATCCGGCGCGGATCCAAGATGCGCTCGATTATCGTTCCGAGTTGAATCAGCTGGAATTGGGTCGGCTTGCGCGGGTCCTTGGTCTGAACGAAGTGGGTCTCAATGCGCTGGCGCAGGGCGCTTATCCCGTCGCTGAGCTCACGGGGCTATCGTTTTGTGTTCATCCGCTGCGGATGCCGTACGGCGTGGGCGTGGCCAATGCCTACGTGGTTTCGACCGGTGGCGATAGTGCTATTCTTTTTGATACCGGGGCGAGCCATCCTGAATTGCACCGCGCTTGGCCTACGCGCATTCAGGAAATCGAAGCGGTCTTCATTACCCATTATGAGGCTGAACATATCGGCGGACTCGACGTGGTTCTGCAGGAAACCGGCTTGGCGCAGTTCTATGGTCCCCCAACCGGTCGTTGGCCGCGTTGCCACGGCTTAGGGGAAGGCGAGACGGTGCAGTTTGAGAAAATTTCGGTTACGGCTTTCTGTACTCCGGGGCATGCGGCCGAGCATAATTGTTATCTCATCCAAGCGACCACTGCACCGGCCGGAGCGGCCCTGTTGATATCCGGTGATCTTATTTTTGCCGGTTCACTCGGGGGCGGCTATTTCTGTTGTCAGCGTCAACTCCAACACGCGCGGCGGATGCTGGATTTGTTGGCCCCGGATACGGTGATTGCGCCGGGCCATGGTCCGCTGACCACTGCTGCGAACGAGCGCCGCTTTAACGCTTTCCTGGCTCGCTAGGATCCGGCGCAGAGTGCGGCGGGGCGCAGGGGATAGCCCTTTAAGTGCGCCATACTTCCGCCCCGAAGTCCCAGCCGCGGCGGGCGGGCTGGCGAACAATCTGCTCGAGCCCATCATGATTGGTGACCCGCATATTCGCGGCATCCCATTCGATATCGCGATTGGTGCGTTGCGCCATGCAGCCGACGAGAGACATTTCAGTGAGGCGAGCGGAATACTCAAAATTAGAACCAGGCAGCGGCCCTTCATTTTTGATCGCGCGGACCCATTCTTGAAAAGGCCCGCCCTTGATCCGCGGGATAGTTTTGGCGGGTAGGTTTAACTTAAATTCCTCCCAAAATTTATTCGGTAGCAAGCGGGGTGTATCGGGGCGGGCGCCAGTCATTAACGTGTTTTTATCCCCGATCATGAGCATGCCCGAACTGGGAAATTTTTTCGACCGATCCCAATCGAGCGGCGGGGCCGGGTGTTGGCCGCCATCATACCAATGCAAGGCGACCGGCGGTTTGTTGCCGCGAGCGGGGAACTCAAATTTAAGATGGGAGGAACGGCAGACGAAACCCTCGGCAATGGGCTCAAGGTTAATCACCGAGACGCGGGTCGGCGCATCCAAATCCAGCGACCAGAAGGGAGCGTCGAGGGTGTGACAGGCCCAATCACCGAGTTCGCCACAGCCAAAATCCCACCAACCGCGCCACGTAAGCGGCGCGTAGGCAGAGCTGTATTTACGTTTCTTCGCGGGCCCGAGCCAGAGATCCCAATCGAGGGAGGCGGGTGGCGGTATCGTCGGTGCGGGGAAAGTGGACGGAATGCTGAAATAAGGCCCTTTCACGAAATTAGGGCCATCAAACCAAGCGTGGACTTCGCGCACTTCGCCGAGCACGCCCGATTCATACCATTCTTTAACGAGGCGAATGCCTTCCGTGGTGTGGCCTTGATTGCCCATTTGGGTGATCACCTAGTAGTAGGCGGCCGCGCGCCGCAGGGTCCGTGCTTGCCAGATATCGTGGGTTAAGGGCTTCTGCACATACACGTGTTTGCCAAGTTGCATGGCCAAGTAGGCCGCCGCGAAATGACTGTGATCAGGAATGGAGACAATCACCGCATCGATCTCGCGATGCATTTGATCAAACATCACCCGATAGTCCTTGAAGCGTCTAGCTTGAGGATATTTGGCGCAATTTTTAGCCGCGCGCGCATCATCAACATCGCAGATCGCGACATAATTTTCCCCGAGGCAGCCATCGAAGGCGACATCGGCAATACCGCCCCCACCAATGAAAGCTAGGTTAAGCTTACGGCTCGCGCTGGGACCGGCTTGAGCGATCGCAAAACGCGGCAGAACAAAAAGTGACGCCGCGGCGGCGGAGGTTTGCAGGAACTGGCGGCGGGATAGGTCGAGGTAGGTCATGGGGTGATCGGGGTGAAACTAAAATTTATTACCTAACCAGACCTGTTTTCTATAAAACGAGCCTCCAACTGATTAAGTCGCCATGGGAAAAATTAAGTGTCGGCGGGATTAAATTCTCCTGCCCCGTGATTAGGGCAGGAGGGCGTCTCTGGTCAGCGCTTACTCCGGGCGCTTGTATTCTTTGTGGCCTTCTTTCTGGAGCGCGGAGATTTTAGTCAGCATCTCGACTACGCTTTTATTGTCACCGGCTTTCAAGGCGATTTCCACTTGGTCAAAGCCCACGATTGTCTCTTTAATTTTTTTCTTATAACCAGCGATGAATTGATCGCGCTTATCTGCGGGAACATCGCGGGCGAGGTCAGGCGAGTACGAAAGACTTTCCTTGGTGGCAGCTTGGATCGCCGCGAGCAAGACGAGGGAAGACGCATTTTGGGCCGGATCCGCGGCCTGCTTGCGCAATTTGCGCCACGATTTATTGAGCGCATCCATCGATTTTTCGAGGGGCGTCTCCTCTTTCTCTGGTTTTGCTTTAGCCTCTTCGGCACTGCTGAGAGCCGGGGTGAGCGCGAGAATTAAGGTAAGCAGCGGCAGGAGGATTTTTTTCATATAAAGTCTTTTTAAATTAAGCGGCTCTAAATAAAAAAGCCAGCGCAAGTCGCTTATTCCCCGCCTTGATCTGCTGGCATGCGTGCTACGTCTATACTGGCATCCACGTTCAGCCCACCGACCCCCGTGCTCCCACGCCCCACCCCCCCGTGTCCCTAACCATCCCTGCCCCCCGCCATGCTTTGCGACGCTCTGTTTGTAATATATTATATTACAAACAGAGCGTCTTTTCCGCGTCATCAAACGGGGGGCTTGTATGTTATTTTTAATTTAAAGATTAAAAATTCATGAATTCACTTCGTTTGCCTCGATCTACTTTATTGGCGGGGGGATTGGCGCTCGGCTTGCTTGAAGCGATTGAAGCGACCACACGCGTCGCCGCGCGCAATTTAAAGAAAACTGGATTGCTGGGCACGCGGCAGCCGGTGGGTTCGACCTTACAGCCCGGCGCAAAGACGCCACTTTGGAATGAGCTGGTTAAGCAAACTCTGCCTTGGGTCGAGAAACGCGGCAGCAAGGCGCGGTTGGCGCGCTTTCTTGGCCTACCGCGCCAGCGTTTACAGGATTGCCTGAAATCGCAACGCGCTTGCCTTGATGCCGAGAGAACGTTGCGCCTGCTCTGCTGGGTGGCTGCTCGTCAACAAGGGCGAGATTTGATCATCTGAGGACATTCTGTTTGTAATATAATGTATTACAAACAGGCCCCCGTGATTTTTGCGTTAAGGACCAGTCGGGGGGTGGGGGAGATTTTGGCGCAGGCGATAGGCCGCGGCAAAAAGCGCGAGCATGGCGGGGGGGCTGAGGGAGGAGCCGGGACGTTCGCACCAGCTGATCGGTCGGGCGATCACGGGCAGACCAGTCGCGCGGGCGCGCAAAAGGAGCTCGAGGTCAAAGGCGAAGCCGGTTTCACGCCACACCCTGGAGGCGTAAAATGCACGGGGGATAATTTTTAGGCCGCATTGAGTATCGGTAAACTTAAGGCCGAGGCAGAGCCGCACCCAACGATTGAATACGCGGCTCCCGATTCGGCGGTGCCAAAATCTGGTGACCGATTTATTAGTCGCCGCCGTGCGCACCCCCATAAACACGGCGGGCTGCTGGGCCGCTTGCGCTTGAGCAATCAGCGCCGCTACTTCCGTGGGGGGCGTGGCGCCGTCCGCATCGACAAAGGCGAGCCAAGCTGCCTGCGGAGCGGTCGCCCAACCGGCGCGAATCGCATGTCCTTTACCACGATTCTGCGGGTAGCTCTCCATGGGCTGAAGCGACGGATAATCACCGCGCAGCTCAGCAATTTTTGCTGCAAGCCAACGCTGTTCACTCTCAGGGGAGCCGTCCACGACGACTTGGATGCGCACCTGACCTAGGTTCGCTTTAAGCGCGGCGCAGAGCGGCGGCAGAAATTCCATCAGCCGTTTACCGTCGCGGTAACTGGGAATAACCAGGAGGGTGTCTGCTTGATTCATGCGAAAGGTGCGCCTTGCCGGTAGCTCTGACCTGACGACGTACAGACTAAACTAGCGATGCGCGGATCTTGGGCGGTGAGTTGGGTTAATTGCGATGCGTTGAGCAAGAGGGCGGCGGTGCTGAGCGCATCAGCAAGGCCGGCGCTTGCCGCCAGTACGAGGGCGCGCGCGGCCGGCTGCACGACGGAGTTCGGGCGCGAGTCGATGATGTGTCCGGGCTGATACTGAAAGCCAGAAGCCCCGAGACAAAATTTCCCGTGGAGGGGGAGCACGCTACGGGGTTCGTCAATTTCTAACGACCAACCGTCGCCACCGAGCCCGCGCAAACTACTACCGCCAGCAATCAGGCAACCCGCAGTGATTTCCCATTCCGCGAGTAAAGCCGCCACTTGATCGAGCGCGTAGCCTTTACCCAGCGCTCCCAGATCTAGCCAGGGCCCGGCCCGCAATTTATGCACGCGGCCAAGTTCAGGTTGGAGGCGTACCATCGGCCCAGGTTGATCTCCGGCCATCGGATGCGGGACGTCATGCAAAGAGAGGGGGATTTCCTGACCTTTAGCCGCAACACTGGCCCGACCGGTGAAGGCATCGAAGGCTCCACCCGTAAGACGCGCGGCCTCTGCTGCCAGAGCGAGACAGGCGAGGGTGTCAGGACCAACGGCAACCTCGGTGCCGCGGGCGGCGCGATTTAAACGGGTGACGTCGCTTGATTCGCGATAGAAACTCAGGTTTCCCTCTAGCTGATCAATGAGGGCAAAGGCCTCGGTCGCAGCTTGGCGTAGATAAATTGGGTCATGACCACCTAAATGAAATACCCACTCGGTTGCCATGGCTGCATGGGTGCAAGCGGTGAGCCCGGCGGGGAGTGTTAACCGGAAATTCATCGCGGCGCAGACCAAAGTAGAATATCGGGTCTTAGGCCAAAGGCGGTGGCAGCCGCTGGTGGAGGTAGATCGAGTCGGGAGTCGAACAGCACCATATCATACGCGGAGAGATTCTGCGGTGGCGTGCTGAAATACCCCACCGTAGCGCGGTGGCGTAGATACCAAGGGAGCGGCCAAGCATGATCAGGGCTGATCACGGCAATTTTTTTATCGAGCGCTTGAGTCTCTAAGGTGGTCACCAGTCTGGCCAGATCGGGCGACGTGGGTTGGTAGAGGTAGGGGTTGCGACTGTCATTAGCGTAGCGGTCAAGTGCGGGGCCTGCGCGCCAAGCGCCCGCGAGTACCAAAGCTAAGCCGAAAAAAGCAGGGGTGAAGCGGCCAATTTTTTCGGGGAGCCAACGGGCAGAATGAGCCGCGCCAAGCCCAGCCAAGAGCGCGAGACCAGCGTAAGGTGTCAGCAAGAGCCACGGAGTTTTATACGGGATTACGCTATAGATCAGCAGCAGCGTGGCGGTGAACGCCGCCAAGGCGCGATGGGTAGGGTTGGCCTGAGGAGAAAAAGCGAGGATCGCGCCGCCGAGGGCGCCCAAGAGCAACAGCGGTTCGCCCCAGTGGATGCCGCCCTGCGTGTGGGGCCACAGGATCGCGCCGTAATAGAACCAGGGTTGGTCATGAGGACCGCCGGAGGCGCGCTCGGCATAATTAAAATAAGCGCGAAGCCCATCCGCGAGACCAGCGGGGTGGGTGAAAAATGCTGA
>SXZN01000210.1 GCA_005787865.1 Opitutaceae bacterium
GCGGCCGCATCCTTGACCAAATGCAGCATCAAGATTCCGCGATGCTGATCGCAGAGCCGCCACATCCATTCCGGCGCATATTCTTCGACGCCGCACTGCAGCGTATCGCCCGGTTTAGCGAAGAGGTGATAAGGTTTCAGCCCCACGCACTGGCCCGCCGCAAACCACTTGGCGATGAGGGCTTGATCATCGCCCGGACCAACCAGCGCAAGGCCGGCGACCGAGTGTGTTTTGGCCGCAACTTTGAGATCAGCAAACATCCAGCGGTTCACCCCCGAGCGATCATCGCGCCGCGTCGGATACGGAAAAACTAAAGCGCCATCAATCGAACGCTGCGGCAGAAATTGCTGAATGGCTGCCACGTAAGTGGAAAAATCAATGATCTTACCCCGCAGCGCCGGTGAAATAAATTCCGCTGCATAAAAATTGGGATGGACCACGTGGGCATGAAAATCGATGACCCGCGCAGGCACAAAGCCTTCGGTCGCCGCTGCGATCAGGTCGCGATCGATCGCGGTCAGTTCTGTTTCTAATTTCATAATAAAATTAATCGATTGCTGCTTTTGTCTGGGCTCAACGCGCGGCCGATACAAAAGGCAACCGGCCGACTAGTTCCTCGGCGATGGCCAGTGAGGCCGTCGCGGCGGGACTAGGCGCATTGAGCACGTGTAAAGCGCGCGGTCGCTGCTCGAGCCAGAAATCCTGCAAAAGCGTGCCATCGACGTGCATCGCCTGCGCTCGGACCCCCGCGCCGCCCGGCAAGAGATCGGCGACCGTAATGGCGGGGACTAATTTCTGTAAAGCGCGGCAGGCCAGCCGCTGACTCAACGAGCGGATAATCTCGGCGCTGCACAGTGACGGATATTTCCGCATAAAGCGCCATAAGCCCGGAAAGCTCAGCGCATCCGCGACATCCCGCGCCGAAAGATCCTTCCACGAGTATCCCTCGCGGGCCAGCGCGAGGACGGCATTGGGGCCCGCTTCGACTCCGCCATGAATCATTCGCGTAAAATGCACTCCGAGAAATGGAAACTCAGCATCCGGCACCGGATACACCAAGTGGCGCACCAGCGATTGCGCGGCGGGCTTGAGCAGAAAATATTCCCCGCGGAAAGGCACGATTCGGACCGTCCGTTTAATGCCCGCCAACTCCGCGATCCGATCGGAAAAAAGCCCCGCACAATTAATCAAATAATCCCCCTCGTATTCACCACTTGGAGTAGCCACGACCCACCCAGCAGCACACTCGCGAATCTGCGTCACCGCGCTGTTGAGTCGCACCACGCCCCCACCCTGTTCGATTTCGGTTTGGAGCGCGGTACAGACGCCGAGGTAATCAACGATGCCTTCCTCCGGCACATGGAGCGCGGCTACGCCTGCGACATGCGGTTCGATTTCGCTTAAAGCCTCCGGGGTTAGGCGCCGCACCGCGCGTAGGCCATTGCGCTGACCGCGTTCCCAGAGCTTATCCAAGGCGGGCAATTCATGAGCGGAGGTTGCCACCACCACCTTGCCGCAAATTTCATGAGCGATGCCATGCTGTTGGCAAAAAGCGGTCATTAAGCGTATGCCCTGCACCGCCAACCGCGCCTTCAATGAACCCGGTTGATAATACAGCCCCGCATGGAGGACCCCGCTATTATGTGAACTTTGATGCCGGCCCACCCTCGGCTCTTTTTCTAAAATAGTGACCTGCGCCGTGGGCACGCGCAGGAGTAACTCGCGGGCGACGGCTAAACCCACGATACCGCCACCGATGATAATAACCCGCTGACTCATTTATTTTGCGGCAAGAATATCCATTGTTTCTTCGCGGAAGATTCCAACATGGCAACACAAGCCTGCACCCCGGCGCGACCATCTGCGCCGGTTCCGGCTTCGCCGGGGCGGCCCTCGATCGCGCCAATGAAGGCAGATAGTTGATCACAGTAGGCCTGCATCCGCACATCGCCATAAGCAGAATTAGCGCCCTCATGTCCGACCGTGGGCTGCTTGGAAATGACGCGCCAACCTTTTTCATCGGCCAGCCGTAGCTCCCCGTAAGGATCGAGATCGATCAGGCCGGTGGTGCCGGTAATGCGAAAACGAAAATCCTCGCCCAGGAAGGATGGTGTCGGCAAAGCGCGACTCGAGAAAATCGAACAAATCGCGCCCGTCGAAAATTCCAATAAACCCATCGTGGTGTCTTCCACCGGCACATCAGGGAGCAAGGTGCGCGCGAAAGCAGATACGGTGACGACATTGCCACCCGTGAACCAGCGCAGCAGATCCACCGCGTGCGGGGCACTATTGAGCAAATGAGCGACACTTGCGGGGTCGTTCCACCAGGCCCAATTTCCGCCAAACCCACCCGCCTTAATAGCCCCTGCGAACATCGGCATCGAAATTTGCACCGCCGACACTCGGCCAATCGCGCCTTCGCGAATGAGGGCACAGGCGCGCGCATTATTGACGCGAAAACGTTGCTGATAGCCCACCGCCAGCGTGAGCTTTTTTTGCGCGGCCGCAGCAATCATGCGATCGCAATCCTCGACCTCCGTGGCTAACGGTTTCTCGACGAGCACGTGTTTGCCATTAGCCAAAGCGGACAGCGCTTCCTCGACGTGCAAGTGATGCGGCGTCGTGACGACAATGGCATCAATGTCTGCGCGGCGCAGCAGCGCTTCCTTATCCGCCTCAAAAGCCATTTTGTACCGTTCCGCCAAAGCGGGGGCGCGACTACCGCCCGCGACCGCGACTAATTCCGCATTCGGCAGACGGCGCACCGCCTCCGCGTGAGTGCTGCCCATGTACCCTGAACCGATAATGCCAAAACGTATTTTTTTCATAAATAATTCTCCGATTAATGCGACGGATCCGGTCGCGGCGGGGTGATTTTAAGTTCACCAGCGATCGTGGTGAGTTGTTGCCAAAGTTTTACGGGCACGGGAATTCCCGCTTGTTCGCGTTGACGCTCGCAACGCCATTCCGGCTCACCGGCGAGCATGACCTCATCGTACCCTGGAGCGGGCTCGGACGCTTTGACCAACTGCGCCAAGCGATCGACGCGGGTCTCCAATTCGCCTGGGGCCAGAAACCGCGCTGGATCGATAGCGATAAAGGTGTGACTGATGCCGAGCGGATCACCCCCCGTACGATACACCGGCAATTCGGTCGCCATCGCGCCACCGCTTAAACCCGAGCACAAGATCTCCACCATGACGGCGAGCGCGCTGCCTTTATAGCCTCCCGTAGAAGACGGATAGGGCACGCCGTTAATTCCCTTGATGGCGGCCGCGGTACTCGTGGTCACTTTCCGCTCGGCATCCAAGAAACCCCACTCGGCGGGAATGGTGGTGCGATTAAGATGAGCCGCATTGGTAAGTTTACCGAGCGCGACCGTCGTCGTGGCCATATCGAGCAACCAACGGCCCGAGCCCGCGCGACTCGGCACCGCGACGCAGAGCGGGTTCGTGCCGAGGATGGCCGTTTTCCCCTGCCACGGGGCAACGGCGGGACAGGCATTGCTCATGATGATGCCGATGTAGCCAGCGCGAGCGATTTTCTCACCCCACCAGGCGCCGGCTCCAAAATGATTGGAATGACTCGTCACCACCACGGCGACGCCCAAGGCCCGTGCAATCCGAATGGCATGATCGGTGCATTGCTCGGCGACGACTTGACCAAGGCCATTTTGACCATCGTAGCGCAAACACACCCCGTCTTCACGCACCACGCGACCAGCGGCGGGTATATTGATGCCGCCCGCCCGCAGTTGCTGGATGTAAGTAGCGAGCATTTGAATGCCATGGGAATCCACCCCTCGAAGATTCGCCCCCACCAATGAATCCACGACGATGCGCGCATGCGCGTCAGCGGTCCCGAGGGCGATTAAGAGCTGGCGACAAAATACGCGCAGGGTCTCTGCAGAGTAATTTACGGTCGACGAATCAGAGGAAGATGACATAGTGGTAGAGGCTGAGGTTCACAAAAATCAGGATACGGCTTGATCACCTTAGGTTGAGGCCACCGCCGGGACTAGCTCGGATTTTTTTCAGGTAACATTTAGTAACCAAAGAATGCTGCCGCACAAAATTACGCCAACGCCAACAAAAGTCATGATGAAATGAGTGGCAATATGCGCATCACGCAGGACCCTACCCCATAAATAGCCAACGCCGGCGTAATAACGCGAGTCTCCGGATTACTTAAGCTCCAATGGTCAGAAGTAGCTGATGGCCTGCGCTGAATCCCGCCTTTACTCAGCGATGCTGGTAATAATGCCTGCGTTGGGGCGGCTCTGAATATATTATCGGATTACGGACGCGAGTGACGGTGGGGGGATTAGCGGGCGCCCCGCCGCATCGGGGCTAATGCAGAAATCGTTTGGCTCAGACTTAGGTCAAACGAGCGAAGCCGCTTTGAGCGACGGGGCCGCGCAGCGCGCTGAGCACGCTCCCCGCGTCGAGCTGTTGCTGAATGAAGCCAAAGACCACCTCAACGTTCTGCAAATAATCAGCCACTAGGCTGAGTTGGTGCGCGTAAGTGGGATAAAAAGCTCCCGCCGCTAAATACCCCCGCGCGAGCATTTCTTGGGTAAACAGTGTCATGAGCGCGCGACTTTGTTCGCCGGCTTCAAAGCCGAGGGTACAGAGCGCCGGAATGCCGCCCACTTTAACGGACAATCCCTGACGTGCCGCTGCCGCCGCCCAGCCCGTCCGGACGGCCGTGCCAATTTCCTGAACATGTTCCCACACTTTGAGCTGTTCCATGCGTTGCAGGGTCGCCACCGCGGCAGTGGGCCCAATTGCTTCGGTCCAGTAAGTGCTACTCACAAAAGTTTGTTGGGCCACGGTCATCACCGCGGCTCGCCCAATGATGGCCGCCATAGGAAAGCCATTGGAGAGTGCCTTGGCGAAAACCGCGATGTCTGGGTTCACGCCGAGGGTCAGGTGGATGCCGCCAAAATTGCTGCGCCAGCCTGCCGTAATTTCATCAAAGATAAGGACGGCGCCGGCTCGATCAGCGAGGGTGCGAACTTTCTGTAAAAATTCGTCACGGGGGGCTTCATGCCGCATGGGTTCCATGACGATGGCAGCCAACCCAGTGGGGTGTTGCGCGACAATTTTTTCCAATTCGGCAATCTGGTTGTAGCGGAAAGGCAGCGCGGTGGTCTGGAGCGCGCGGGGGACGCCCGCCGGATCGAGGCCCGGCAACAAATGTCCGGCGAGCGCGTCGGATTCTCCTAAGTTAGCCGCGAGATACCAGTCGCTCCACCCGTGATAGCCACAAAAAGCCACCGCGCTGCGGCGCGTCGAGGCGCGAGCCAGTCGCACGGCAATGGCCATGGCTTCACCGCCGGTTCTAGCGTAACGCACCTGCTCGGCCCACGGGTGAATGGCACAGAGTCGATCAGCGAGTGCCACTTCTGCGGCCGAGTTCAACGTGCACATATTGCCCTGCGCGATGCACCCCGTGACCGCCGCGTTGACCGTGGGATCCGCATAACCCAACAAGCACGTGCCGATGCCGTTGGAGGTAAAATCAAGATAGGGGCGGTTATCTAAGTCCCACACCGTGCAGCCCTCCGCGCGGCGGTAATAAGCGGGCCAGTTGCCGGGCAAATATTGTTCGGGCCGCTTGCCAAGTAATTGAGCGCCACCGGGGATGCGTTGCCGCGCGCGCTGATACAGTTGCTGACCGGTACCTAACGCCGGATCACTTTGAGGCAAATAATGGGAATCCATGCAGGTTAATCAGCAAAATTAACGCCCAGCGTCTCAACGCAAGTTCGGCCGCCAAACCGGCACGGCGGTGGTGCGATTGCCCGCCTTCGTTTCGCCGGAAACAAAAACCCAGGCTCCATTCATCGGCACCGGGGGCGTGCAGACCACTGGCTCCGGCCAGCGCTCGGGCCAGAGGCACCACTCGTGCCGGGCCACATCAAAATAAATAATATCTTCCGGCACCCGTTTGTCGCGGGGAGCTTTGCCGACTTGACGGCCATCCACCCCGCCAAAAATAAATACCCGCGCGGGCGTCGTGGTCACTGGGGCCGGCGAAGGCGCGGCGAGCACCGACCACGGCAGGTCAGGTAATTTTTCCCAGCCGCTGCTTGGCCGGTAACGATAGGCGTCATTGAGATAAACCGTCTGCGGCTGACCATCAGCCCCGATCTTAAGCTCTAAGCCACTGATCAAATAAATCGCCCCATCCAAAGCCGCCATCACCCCGAGAGCCCGCGCGGGACCGGGCCAAGTGGGTAAACGCTGCCAGCCCGCCGATAAATTTTCGAGATCCAGGCAGAAAAAACCTTTCCCGCTGATCCGTGGCGGACCGGGCTCATAGCCCCCGGCCAGATAAACCTTTCCCGCAAATACCGCCGCTACCGGACTCGCCACCGCCACCGGCAAAGCGGGTGCTGCGGTGACGACCACCTGCTTGCCATCCCATTGAAATAATAGCGCATCATTAAAGACGCCCGTGGCATTTTCTCCGCCAAAGGCCATCACGCCGTTTGGCACCGAGACAACTGCAGCATAAGCCCGCGGAGTGGCCAAGCGTCCTGCCGATCGCCACGTCGAATCGTTGGGCAACAAGGCAAAGATTTCATCGTAGGTTCGCTTTACCCCATTTTCCCACGGTGGCTGGTCAGGAAAATTTGCTCCGCCCGCCGCGATCAAGACGCCGTGGTGCACGCCCGCCATCACCGCGGCCACGCCGGGCTTTAAAGGATAGTCCGGCAACTGCTGCCACGCGGTACTTTCCGCTCGTTCGCCTGCGAGATAATAGTGCAACACGCGGCAGTTAATTTCACCGCTAGGGCCCTTCACCAAATAAGCCGCCAATAAATTATCACCGCTGATTCCCAGCACCGCGGCCAACACTTCCGCGTCAGGCGGATCATCCGAAAAAGCGAGATCGACCCAGCCTTCAGCTTGCGACCGACTCACAATCAGACCGGCGCCAGGAAATTCTGGCCTAGTACCAATAACGCGGCGCCCCGTCCGCACGGCCACCCGCCCCCGAGGATGCGGCCCTGAAGCCAAGCCTCCTACCGGCAAATTAGTTTCTGCTGAGGGTGACCCAGGAGTCGCCACCGCCGTAGGCGCGGCCGGTGACCAAATTTTGCCAGTGATCGCGGCAGTCGACGCGACCACTGGCCCCGCGGGCGTCGCCCACGTAACGCGCCAGCGATTCCCGCCGGGCTCGAGGCTAACGGTCAGCGCTCGCGCCTCAGCGGCCGCGAGACCAAGGGAACGAGCCGGAAGTGAAAGTAATGATGGGGTCATAGATGATGCAGCCAAAGATTAGCGAGCAACCGAGTCATAGATATTGGAGATCAAACTCCAGCCCAAAGCAGTTTCGATGGTAATATATTATACCGGGAGACTCCGCGAGGGTTGCGGGGATGGCTCCGCTTAGCTCCGCACCTGATGATAGCCGGCACGCAACTGGTCACTTAATTTCACCAAGCCAATCTTCGGTTAGAAGATTGCTCCGCGCGTGTCCGCCAACTCGTGTGCTGCTTGACGATTTCTGATTGAACCTTCCGCGGGCCCCCGATCCTCCCCTCCTCAAAAAATGAAAGCTGCTCAAATTCTTAAGGCAAAAATTAATGGACCCGGCGTGACGACCGGCGTGATCATCACTTATCATCTCTGGCCGGGCTTGATGGAGTTATTGATTCGCAGCGGAATCGATTATGCCATCATCGACCTCGAACATCTGACGCACAACGCCGAGATGGTGGCAGATTGTTGTGCCATCGCGCGGCGCGCGGATTTTCCCGTACTCATTCGCCCTCCGGAAACGGAGTTCACGCCGATGCGCCTCGCGCTCGACCTCGGGCCTTGTGGCTTACTGCTGCCCTATGTCTCGTCTGTCGCGACGATGAATATTATTCAACAAGCGGTGTACATGGCACCCCGCGGTCGGCGCCGACCCGGTGGGCACGGCAATTTCTGGGTCAGCGGTTATCACTACGAAAATTTCCAATCAGAAGTGGAAGCGGACCTCATCATTTTACCGCAGATCGAAAACCAAGCTGGGCTGGCTTGTGCCGCCGCGCTGGCGGCCCACCCGCTCACCACAGCCTTGGCCATCGGCCCCTACGATCTCTCGGCTTCACTCGGTTGCTGCTGGCAACCCGACGCCCCCGTATTACTTCGCGCTCTTGATACGATCCGCCAGGCCGGCGAAGCCGTTGGCAAGAAAACTTGGATTATCGGCAACCCCGACACCCTCGTACCCCGCGGCTTTAGCTTTATGGGACTCGCGGAACCGACCATGCTCATTGAAGGAGCCCTGCGTGACTTGAATCAGCGCGTTAAAAAAATCACGCCAATTTCGACTGTAGCGCCGCTCCTCCCCTAAGTCGACGCGAGCCACCGCTGATTGAAGCCCAACTCGGCCGATTAGGAAATTCTGGCTTAACTCCCTGACTCTACGAAAATGCCTAATCCGCTTAGCTACGTCGAAGATTTCGATCACGGCCCCGGCGGTTGGGTGCGCGTCGTCGATAATTTTGCCCCGCCGGCCGCTCTACCGATCAAGGAAGGCGTGGTGCGCTGCCAAGGTCCTTGGTGGGTGGATTACAATCATGCCCCGCCCGGTGGAGGCTATCTGCAATTGCTCATGTGCCTCGTAACCTGCGGAGCTTCGACTGAAGCAGTGCGCGAAGTAGCGGGGAACAACCGCTTCACCAGCGGAAAGTATTCCACTAATTTCACCCAAGCGAAAATTACTCTACGCATACGGGGTGAACTTGAGACTGCCGGCACCAAACTTTCGCTATTAATTCAAGGCTCGCAGGGTGGCCTTTGCTCCGGCTGGGTCCTCACCGGCCAAACTTTTCCCGTCGAATCCCACTGGACGGAGACCACGGTGACTGCCGTGCCCGACGCGGAGCAATGGACGAGCCTGGGCTCACGCCATGACCGGACGGGGACCTATGGCGAGAAGCCCCTGTTAGACATACTCGCGCAGGTCGATGTGAACATTCATATTGTGATGTTTCCGGTAAAACCGCGCCCGATGGGTCCGCTCAGCGGCGACCCGCATCACCTGCGCGCCGGCCGCGACTATCCGCTGTGGCCATCGAGTATCGCCCAAGGCTACGTGGAAATCGACCGCGTGCAGATCGACTTCGTTCCTCAGGCCTCTCGGGCATAAAAACTCCGCCCCCGCTCTATGAAATTGCTCCCCCCGATCATCGCACGTGGCCTCATGCTATTTTCTTTTTTCACGGGGATTAATGCATCTCACGCCGCCGCACCCTTATTTCCGAGATAGCGGCTGTTTCATTGATGTAATCCGGGAAGAAAATTACCAAGTGGGTGAGATGCGCCGACCAGAAATATTCCACAAACGATGCAAACTAAGTTCTGAGAAGTTGCTTGCGGCCATAATCCATTGAGCCCTGATGCTATCTTCAGACAATTAATTTGGCCGATTCTTTTCTGCGAACCAAAACATTGGTCAACCAGAGTAAGGCACCACATAAAAATACGCCAAATCCCGCAAACGTCAGGATCAAATTGACCCCAAACTTGGCATCGCGGAGCAAACCGACGCCGTAAATCGCCAGCCCGCCGCAAATATTGATGACCAAATTAAGTAACCCCATTGCCGTGGCGCGATAACGCACATCAACGATCAAGCAGACGATTGGCATCATGTTGGCCCCCAGGCAGCCCATCGCCACACCCCACAGGACAAGACTGATAATGGTAAAGATCATGAGGGGGGACCAACCGGTGAGCCAGAAAGCGGGCGCGGTTAGTAAAATCGCTAACGCGGGGATGATAATGCGAGAGCGCGGGTTGGTAAGGCTCCAGCGATCCGACCATATACCGCCCAAGAGCAACCCGGCGGTTTGCGCCGCATAAAGATAGCCCAACGCTGAAAATCCGGCGGCGCCCTGCCCCATTTTAAACTGCTCTGCCATGATTGTCGGCATCCAACCAACAATCATCCAGCCGATGGCGCCTTGCACACACATGGCGGCCATCATCACGTAAAACGGGCCCGGTTTGCTCAAACTCCTCAGGGCCTCACTGAACTTGATCTCAACCAACGCGCTGCTGGTCGGAACCAATTCGTGAGACTCGCGCGGTGGATCGCGTAGCAAAAAATAAAGCAGCACGCCGAAACCCAGATTGGGTAATCCGATGACCGTATAGGCGTAACTCCAACCGTGTTTCTCAGCCAGTAATCCCGCAAAGCCTCCGATCGATGCGCCGAAGATATACCCGGTCAGGTGAACCCCCGCCGCCAGGGCGCGAGTCGGTCCACGATGATAATCCACAATCAGCGAAATAGCGGCTGGGATGTAGAAAGCCTGGCTGAGGCCTAGGAGAATACGCAGCGCGAGGAATTGTTCGAAATTCTCCACAAAGGCGGTGACCGAGGTAATGATTGACCACAAGAAGAGACTGCCGAGCACCATATTTCGACGACTGAACCGGTCCGCCAGAAACCCCCCAAAGGGACTCGCGAAAGCATAGACCCACAACAGTGCCGACATCAGCAATCCGAACTGCGCCTCCGTCATCGATATCTCCTCCACGATGGAGCCCCGCATCGTCGTCGGCAGATTGCGCGAAAGATAGTTCGAGCCACCCGCCAGCCATAGCATCGCCACCATCAACCACGCCCCAGGGGGCAGGACGGTGTGTTTCGGCGCGGGACTGGTGACAGGCGAGGGTGTGGTCATACGGTAAATTGCGATTTTGGGTTTTAGGCCGCGGCCGCCTTTTTTCCCGCGGTTTTCGCCGCCAAATTTGCCAGCCACAGCGAGGCGCCGCAAACGAACACGCCAACTGCCGCAAACGACAGGATCAGCGAAACGCTAACCTTGGCATCGCGCAAGGCGCCCACCCCGTAGATCGAAAGACTGCCGCCAACCGCCGTCAGGCAATTCAACACGCCAATGGCGGTGGCCCGATAGCGGGCATCAACCACCAGACAAACGATCGGCATCGTGTTCGCGCCGAGAAAACCCATGGCTAGACCCCACATCGCCAGGCACAGAAGGGTGAAGCCGATGTGATTGAACCAGCCGGTGATGAGAAAGAGCGGCGTGGTCACCAGGATCGCCACCGCCGGCATGATGATGCGGGCTCGCGGGTTGCTGAGACTCAAGCGGTCCGACCAGAAACCTCCGCCCAACAGTCCGATGGCCTGCGCTACATAAAGGAAGCCCAGGGTGGAAAAGCCCGCCGTGCCCTGCCCCATCTTGAATTGCTCCTGCATCAGGGTTGGCATCCAGGCGATGATGATCCAGCTGACGGCGCCCTGAATGCCCAGACAGGCCATCACATAATAGTAGGGCCCCGGCCTGGCGAGACTGCGCACCGCGGCACCTAGACTGATCGGCTTTGGCTGATTGAGCCCGGTCGGTTGTTCCAGGTGCTCACGAGGGGCCTCAGACAGAAATAAATAAAGCAAAATACCTAGGAGCAGATTGGGAAGCCCGATGGCCAGGTAGGCATAACTCCAGCCATGCTTCTCCGCCAGCCAGCCGCCCACTCCGCCGATCACGGCCCCGACAATCATCCCCGTCAGGTGGATGCCGGCGGCGAGCGCCCGGGTAGGGCCGCGGTGATAGTCGACGATCAGAGCGACCGCGGCCGGGATGTAGAATGCCTGGCTGAGCCCCAGGAGGCACCGCAGGATCAGGAAGGGCCCGAATGATTCCACGTAAGCCGAGATCACCGTGATGATGGACCAGGCGAATATGCTCCAGAGAATCACGCGACGGCGGCTGAAGCGATCCGCCAGATATCCGCCGAAGGGACTGGCCGCCGCGTAAAATACCAGAAAACCCGAGGTCAGCAAACCGAACTGCGCTTCCGTCATGGGGATCTCCTCAATGATCGAACCGCGCATGGTGGTCAGCATGGTGCGCGTCAGGTAGTTTGAACCGCCCGCCAGCCAGAGGAACGCCACTGCGGTCCATGCCGCCACTTGTAAAGAACGGGTCTGCCAGCTGCTTTCGGACGGTGAGGAATGGCTCATCTCAGATATTCCGCTGAAGAATTTTTCTGCATACCTGTCCCCGGCTCCGGTCAGCCGGATGAAACGGGGTGAACAGACCCATGGAGCATGCCACCGTGAAAACCAGCGCCGCCCAACCTCGCGTTCGCGGAACTGGACGCGGCATGACCCGATCAACGTCGTCCGGCAGATCCGCAGCCCGACCGAGCAGCACGCTCGGCAAGCAAACAAGCGATACGTTCATGAGCGTTGCCGGGCAGGTTATAGGAAATCGACGGAGGGATCTCCCGGATGTGAATACTGCCTGCCGCCAAACTCCGTATGCGGCAAAAAAGTCAGCCTTGGCTCCGTTAGACCCGGCTGGTTTGGCCCAGCCGGGTCGCGAAGAACATGTCGGATTACCAGCGGTATTTGACCGTTAGCTTCGAGGCGAACGTGTTGGAAGCTGCGACCAAGCCAGGCGTGGCTACCTGAACGATGTAGCGCTCGTTAGTCAGGTTATCCAGATTGACTTGCAGGTCCCAGCGTTTGTTGACGGCGTAGCCAAAGAAAGCGCTGGCGAGAAGCGGAGTCTCTACCACGTAGGCGCCCTGGCGCTTGTCGTCTTGGATTATAATACCAAGGCCAGCCCGGAAGCCGCGTAACGAACCGCTACTCCAAGAGTATTTGCCCAAGAAGCTGAACTTCTGCGGTACAAAGTTTTGGGTCTGGCGAACATAGGCCAGGCCTTGATCAGCAGCGATCGCGGAATCGCCGTTGAAATAGGTCAGCAGAAGGTCAGCCCGCCCGCTGCCGGTCTTAATCTGGATGCCAATATCCGTCTCCCAGCCCGAGGCTGAGTCCTTGGCAGACTGGATAACACCCGTCGAACCGGGAGGACCTTCTGGCAGGACGCCGAACGTCACCACATTGGTCTGCTCCATCTTGAACACCGCCGCCGATCCGTAGATGCTGATTTTGTCCGATAAACTGTGTTCATACTTGACCCCGATTTCCGCGAGCTTACCCAGCGAGTCCTTGAAAGGAGCACCCAGACGGTCAGCCTGGATAAATCGGTCGATGTTGCCGCGGGGAGCGACAAAGTAGTTCTGGGCCTTGGTGGCATAGACCGAGACCTTAGGGAACAATTTATAGACAACGCCGTATTTGTTCACATTGAAGCCTTGGTCAGGCCGGTTCGTGATCACGTTAGTGACGAGGTTCTCGTTTGTGCCGCCTGGCATGAATTTGCGAATGCCAGCCACCAGGATCAGTTTATCCTTCAGCAAGGAGACGTTCTCCTGGAGATAAACGGAAGCCGAAGTGACGTTAACCTTGTCGCGCGTCGGAGGATTACCCAAGCTGATGGGACGTGGGTCGAAGAACCAGGCCTGATCATTAGGGAACTGCTTGAACCAAGCCGCATCGTCGGGATAGGTTCCCGTGCGGGTGTCCAACGGAGTCATGAATGTAATCGCCTGATTAGCCCAATATCTGCTGATGAAACCATCACCACCCAAGGTCGTGTCAAACTTGGCCCAGGACGCTTGATGGCTGTTGAGGTAATCGACCTGAAAGGCATTGTTTGTTTCACCGCTGTGGTTGCGAATAGCTTGACGGGTCACCGTGTAGTTGTCCGCGTTGACCCCGATGGAGCGATTGTTCAAGCGATCGTCATCGTTCTCGCTGTAGGAATAAGCGATGCGCAAGTCACTATTATCGGTCAGTTTCGAGAGGAAAACTGCGTTTACCACCGTCATCACGTAGGGCCAGAAAGCATCCTGCTTGCGGGCAGGGGCATAGTTCTGAGTTGAATACTGATTCAACTTGGCTTTCTTGAGATTGGTGACCTGGTTGGCCGGAGTCGTGATGTCGAGGAAGTCTTCCAGATAGATGTAGTCATTGTTTTGGAAGTAATAACCATCGATAAGCAGGCTGCTGGCTTGGCCGAAGTAAAAGGCGAGACCCGCCCCAAAAAACTTCTGGTCCTGCCACTCCAGGGGCTTTCCATGCGGCTCATCGGCGTTGAGGTAGCCGAGCGTGAAGCGGTAATTAGCTTTTAAGGCATCCGAGTTCTTGATCGGACCCGACATATTGGCCTGCAAACGCACACCGCCGCGGCCCGTGAGCGAAACCTGCGCCTCGCCCTGCCGCGTGGGAGTCGCGGCGCGCGTGACGTAGTTAATGCTGCCACCGATACCACCGTTGGCACCGTTGAGCATCGCGGTAGGCCCCTTCAAGACCTCGACTCGCTCGATGTCGTAGAGCGGCTGGCTCTTATTGGGACCGCCGGCTCCTGTTCCCGTCTGGCGATCAAAGCCGTTGCGCAGCGGGGCACCGGCCCGGAAGCCGCGAATGTTAACGTCATCGTTAAAGGATTGGTTCTGGGTGACACCGCTGACCCCAAACTTGAGCACGTCGATCACGGCAATGGCGCCAAAGTCATTAATCTGTTGCAGATTGATGAGCGCGACGCTGACCGGAAGATCGGCCAAATCTTTCGCCGAGCGGCTGCCGACTAGGGTTCGCTGCGAGCGGTAGCCCTGACTGTCTTCCGCCGAAACGACGAAGGGCGACAATTGAAGTATATCCTCTTTCTTTTTCTCCTGCTCCGTTGCTGCGCTCGCTGGCGCCGTCACTGTTTGCGCCAAAAGTTTCTGCGTTACTAAGAGGAATGAGATAGTACACATTCCGTAGATCAATTTTGTTTTCATAAGTTTAGGGGCTTGGGGTTGCAAAATTTTCGCTCAGTGAGGGAGTGAACCGCGAGATGGGTAATGAGAACCGGCCCTTCACCGATAACAAATGTTGTATTTTGGTAACATTAGAAAACCAGTTCCTGATACCTCTGGCCTTGGGCACCCCAGAGTGACCAGCGAATCGTGCCCAACCAACATGCCGCACCCCGAGTCATGTGCGCCTGCGCACGGCGCGGCTGATCATCACTGGCGCGGCCTGAAATCCTTCCAAGGCCGCAAGGCCACCCGCGGCACGACAGTGTGGTTGATCACAAACGGCGGCGAGAATCCGTGCAGCAAAGCTTCGACCAAATCCGCCACCGTGCGGTGCAAATGTTGCATCGCATCCTGCGAAGAGGCGGCGTGGTGCGGTGTCAGCGTGACTTGCTCCATAACGCGTAGCGGGCTTGTGGCCGGCAGCGGTTCCACCTCAAACACATCGAGGGCCGCCCCACTTAGCCGCTTCTCCTGCAGGGCCCGCACCAGCGCCGACTCGTCCACGACGCCGCCACGGCTTGTGTTAATGAGCAGCGCCGAAGGCTTCATCAGCTGGAGCGCCGACTCGTTGATGACGTGCCTGGTTTCCATATTCAGCGGCAAATGAAGCGAAAGCAGGTCGGCATCGCGCAGCAACTGCTCCTTCGAAACCAGTTGGACGGGCGACCCCGACGGCAGGGAACGGACATAAGGATCCGCGACCAGTATCCGCATTTGGAATCCCGCCATCTTCCGCGCCACGGCCTGCGCAATGCGGCCCCAGCCGAGGAGACCCAACGTCAGGCAGCCCACACGCCGCAAAGCGAGATTCGGGTCGTAGCCCTGCCAGCTGCCCCCGCGAATCTTGCGGTCAAAATAGGCAATCCGTCGGACGCCCGCCAAGATCAGCGCCACGGCGTGATCTGAAACCTCCTCCGTGCAAAAATCCGCCGCATTGGCCACCACCACCCCATGCTGGGTCGCTGCGGCTAAGTCGATGCTATCAACCCCCACTCCGTACCGCACAATGGCGCGACACGCGGGCAGCGCAGAGATGACGCGGGCTGTCAGCGGCGTATCCGTGTTTTCAAATAGGATAATCGCGGCCTGCTGGCAGGCCGCGATTATTTCTTCCTCAGTGCGAGCTTTCCTCAAGACGAGATCAGCGCCGGCTGCCTCGATCTTCTGTCGCTCCAAATCGTAGGTAAAGTTGCAGTCTACATTGACGATTTGAGGGCGGCTGGACATAGATGGCGGGATTGGAATAAGGAGTGAACTGTGGTATTGAGATCATAACTTGCGCGCGCGAGGGCTAGGTCAGCGAAGGGTATATTTTGGTAATATTTACTAACCTGCTATATCCAGGCCGATGATACCCCTGACAAGCGACAGATTTTATCCGGAGTAGTGACTGTCACTTGATTGCCCGACGGTGAAGCCGAGTGAAATAACGTATCAGCCCAAAGATTTTTTGCCGGCTTGGTGAAAACCTCGAGCAAATCCCGCGTATTGAGCAAAAGGTGACCGGCTCATCGCCCGCCTCAGCGATTCCGAAGCGGTCGTGACCATGCTACCGACCTATGCGAAAAACTTTACCACCAGTCGCGCGCAGCCCTCAGCGCTGCGCTCAGGCCGGGGCAAACCACAGCGAAAAAAGGTCGGCATCCTCCAGCACAAATCGCAGGCGCACCGGCCGGCCCTGCAGGGCGGACACATCGGCGCCTTGTTTCCAAGCGACGCGCCGATCGAGCGTGTCGCCATAGATGACCTCGCACTCCTCCATGCCGTGGCCGGGCAGCGGCCGGCCGGCCTCGTCCTGGATTTCCACTCGGATGCTCCCCGCCGCGGAGGTGGAAAAATTCAGCCGCAGCTCGCCGCCCGTGAAGCGGAGCGGCCGGGTCAGCAGCTCGCCGCCCCGGCTCGGCGCGTTAACAGAGACAAAGCCGTCTAGGCGCAGCGTGTGCCGCCGCAGTGCGCTGCTGCGGCCGGTCCAGTAGCTCTCGACCGCGTAGAACGACAGCTCGGCGGGCGCGCCGCCGTCGAGGGCGGAGGCAGTTTCCACCATGTGCCAGGCCAGACATTGGTGGCCGTAGTTCCAGGTGCCCTCCCGCTCGGTCCCCGGCCGGAGGAACGCCTCGTTCCAGCGGTTGAAGCTCACGCCATCGCGGCTCGAGATGAGGAGGCTGTCGGAAACCGCCGTGCCATAGCGCTGATTGACCGTCGCCCGCAACTGCCGGTTAGGCAGCTCCGGCAGGGCCCGGGCCGAGTCGGTCCAGCCGCGATCCACGTAGCGCATCGGCAGCCCGATGAAGATGTGCGGCGCGCGGTGGTAGGGCTTGATCTGGTTGGTGTAGAGGTGCACCTCGCGCGTGGCCCCGGGAAAGCCGACATCCACCGGCGCACTCCACTGGATGAAATCCTTTGAGGTGGCGGTGCGGATGCCCCGGTAGCCGCCCATCTTCCATGTCGTCTCGTTCGTGATCCCCTCGGTGAAATAGCGCCAGTAGGCGCGGTATTCGCCACGCGCCGCGTCCCAGAACGCAAGGTTCTGCGAGTCGAACGCCCCCTCGGTGATGACTGGATTCTCGCTCAGCGGGACCCAGCGAACGCCATCACCGGACTTGAAGGCGATGAGCCCCCACGGTTTGCGGCAGCGCACGAGAGCCTTGTAGCGCGCATCGGGCGGCGCCGCGGGATTCTCGTCCTTGAACACCGCCGCCTCTGCTGCGCTGAGGTGCATCTCGCCCATCCAGCCGCTGGGGATGACGATGTTGTTCGCCTTCGACCCCTCGTAATCGACTAGGCCTAGCTCCGGCTTGCGCCAGGTGATACCATCGCGGCTCTCCGCATAGCAGAGGCGGTGCGCATCCGCATCACCGGTGTAAGGGTTTTTCTTGCTGCCCTCCAGGTGCCATGCCTTGTAATAAAGTCGGTAGAGGTCGCCATCCTTGAACAGGCTGTGGTAGCCGCTCCCGCTCCCTTCCCACGGCGCATCATGCTCGATCACAATCTCTCGGGGTTGCGGATGGTGCAGCCTTAACTCGGCGCAACCTGTCAGCCGCTCTATTAGATGATCATCGACGAAGAGTTCCCGCCGCGAACCAATGTCCTCCACCGATTTGGTTTCCCCCGGTTTGGCTGCGGCACCGGCGGCCGCCTGGGCAGCGGTCGGGAGCTGCAGAGTCGCCGCCGTGCAGACGAGACCGGAAAGCTGGATAAACGAACGGCGGGACAAAGGCGGGCATTTTTCCTGATCCATGGGCAATAAGCTGAGGCTTTGGGTAAAATATTATCTAGACTCTTTAACATTTCAATCAGGGCCGGAAGTCCAGACCGGGCAATTCAACGTGGCTGGTAATCCACCCTAACCAGAACGGGCGAGCACGCCGATCGTCCGTTGCTCTCGGAGAGCGCTGGGCTAAACCAGTGGGCCGGCTAACTGGTCAAGTCATGTCGCCTGTAGCGCCGGGTTGAATGAGGGAGCCGTCCGAGCAAAAATTATTAATTTAATGTCTTGGGCACATGCAGTCATCGCCCGCGACTCCACCTCCACCCTTTCCTCATGCATGCATCGTATAGCAAGCAGGCCGGCTGGCCCAAGCTGCCCGATGGGTTTGCCTTCCGCATGGTGAGCAATATCGCCGAAGATTCTCTCGGGCGCATTTACTTCGTCCACCGCGGCGCCCGCCCGCTAGTGCGGTTCGACCGGGACGGCAATTTCCTCGAATCCCTCGGTGAGCCGGACCTGCCCCAGTCGGTCAATTACGACCTGAGCAAGAACCCGCCGCAACCGATCGGCCGGGAATACTGGCTGCGCGGCCTGCACGTCGATCCATGGAACAACATCTGGGTTACCGACCTCGGCCGCCACCTCGTGCTCAAGTTCGACCCGCACGGCCGGCTGCTCATGACTCTGGGACAATCCGGGCAGCCGGGTGAGGCGCTGGATCGCTTTAACCAGCCGACCGCCGTTGTCGTCGACCGCTCCGGTCACATTTACGTCGCCGACGGCTACGGCAACTCGCGCATCGTGAAATACTCTGCGGACGGGCGGCCTCAGCTGGCTTGGGGCCGCAAGGGCTCCGCCCCGGCGAATTCCAGACCCCGCACGGGCTCTCCATCGATGCCGACTGTAACATCTATGTAGCAGAACGCATGAACCACCGCGTGCAGATCTTTTCTCCCGACGGCCGCGCCCTCGCCCTCTGGCCGAATATTTGCCGGGCCGACGCCATCGAGGTGAAGGGCGAGCACGTTTACGTCGGCACCGGCTACGGCGACAACGCCATTTACCGTTTCACCCGCGACGGCCGGAACCGCGAGACTGTCGGCGGCGGCCAGGATGCCTTTGGTTATTCGCACGGCATCCATGTCGACGCCGCCGGCAGCATCCATGTCGCGGATCCCGTCGCGGGCAACGCCGCTGCGCGACCGGCAAAATACCTCGCGACCTGACGGTGCAGCAGAGCCGACCGTTCATTCCATCTGCCGACCAATTTTATTAATTACCTTGGGTGCAGTCACCTATTGCGCCCCCAGCCCTACCCTTGAAAGCAAAAGCCACCAGTTGTTCAGCAGAAATGCGCGCTCGTCTAACGGGGCCGTTGCCCTCGATTAAAACCCCTTTCCACCGCGATGGTCGGATTGATTTCGACGGGCTCAGAAATCTCATCGATTTCAATTTGGCGGCGGGCGCCAAAGCGCTGATGTTAACGGCGGGCGACAGCCATTATGTTGCCCTCACAGAACAAGAAATTGTCGAGGTCACTCAAACCACCATCGAGCATTCCGCCGGTCGGGCGCTCATCATAGCCGCTGATCGTTATTATCATACCACGCAAGCGATCGCCTTCGCCAAGTTTGCGCGAGACGCTGGGGCTGATCTGCTCATGGTCATGCCGCCGGACTGGGGCGGTTCCTGTACGCCCCAATCATTAACCGCCCACTACCAAACCGTCGCGGAAATTATGCCGGTCATGCTCGTTTCCAATGTGTTCATCGCCCGCGGCCAAAAATTCGGCCTCGATACACTCAAGTTGATCCTCGCCTCCTCGGCCAATGTCGTGGCGATTAAGGATGATATGTGTGGTGAGTTTGCCCGTAAGATGTCCCTCCTGGTGCATGACCGCTGGGCCGTTATCTCGGGCGGACAGAAACAAAATCATCTCAATAATCACCCCTACGGTTGCGACGGTTACCTTTCGACCTTCCTCTCAATCAAGCCGGCACTCGCGCATGCTTACTGGCGGGCCATCGAGGGGAATAATCTACCCGAAGCCCGCCGGATCATTCGCGATCATGATCATCCCTTTTTCGAGCTCGTGCTGAACTTACCCGGCGGGTTCAATGCCGGTATCCAAGCTATCCTCGAATTAAAAAAAATCGCGCAACGCTGGCGGCGGCCACCGTACTCTAGCTTAACTGATGCTGAAATGGAGAGCCTGGCTAACAGTTTAAAAAATATCGGTCTCCTGGACTAAGCGATTCACTCTTTCCCCACCCCATGGCTACCCCTCAGTCCCCCCTTCTGCCGGCTAAAGCTTGGCTCATCGTTGCTTTGCTGTGGCTGGCAGGGTGCCTCAATTATCTCGACCGATTAATGATCACCACCATGCGTGGCTCGATCAAGGAGGCGATTCCGATGACCGAAGCTCAGTTTGGTTTACTGACTTCAGTGTTTCTCATTGTTTACGGAATTTGCAGTCCCTTTGCCGGTTATTTTGCCGATCGTTTTAATCGCAGTTACGTGATCAGCATCAGCGTCCTCCTCTGGTCGATCGTCACTTGCCTGACTGCCTACGTGACCAGCTACGAGCAGCTCGTTGTGATGCGGGCCCTCTTGGCTTTGAGTCAAGCGGCCGCCGTGCCGGCTTCGGTCGCTCTCGTGGTGGAGTATCATCGCGGCTCGACTCGCTCACTGGCTTCCGGATTGCTTCTGAGTGGCGCCATGGCTGGCGCCGCCTTCGGCGGGATCGGCGGCTGGCTCGCGGAGGGCCATGGTTGGGCTTATGCTTATAAATTTTTCGGCCTCCTCGGCGTTGGTTACTCACTCATACTGCTCCTCCTGCTGCGCGATCCGCCAGCCGCTGAGAGCACGCTGTCATCGAGTCCGGCCGAGTCGCCCGTCAGTCTCCGCGA
>SXZN01000211.1 GCA_005787865.1 Opitutaceae bacterium
CGCGGCATAGGCGCGGTGGCGATTAGTCATATCACCGTGACCGATGGAGTTGTGATCCAACGGCGCCGCGACTTTAGCCGCAAAAAAATCTTGGGCCGGCGGGCTCGTAGCCGGGGCCTACCCGACCATGAAACAACCAGTAAGATGAATTTATTGCTAAGGGATTTACCTGACTTATAATAGTTAAGTCCGACAAGGGTATAGCGGGCCAAGTCACGATCGGGCAATTTTCAGATAAGTGACCGCTTGCCGCGGGCGCCAAGACTGATTCTATCGAGCAGGTAATTCTAGGACTTTGAAGGGGGCGATTTTGACTGAGCCGACTTTGTCTGACGGCAAATACTTACCTAAGAATGCCTCGACCGTTTTATAATACTTAAAAGCAGTTTCTTCTTTTTGAAAGCCATGGCCCTCCTTGCTTTCGATCAGGATCTCGTAGGTCTTGCCATGCTTCTGCAGCGCGCTCTCTAACGCCTCCCAGTGGGAGAATTCTACGCGGGGATCATTGCGACCATAGGCATGCAGCGTAGGCACCTGGATTTTTTCTACGTGCTCAACGGGAGACCGTGCGGCAAGTACGGCGGGGTCGCGGCCAACCGCTTTTTCAAAGTAGGCACTCGAGGCCGCATCTGTGCGCGTGTCGTAGCGTGTAATGAGTCGCAGATCGGCGACGCCGACATAATTAATTCCCACCTTGTACAACTCAGGTGTCATTGTAACCCCGGCCAAAGCAGCGTAACCGCCATAACTCGCTCCCATGATACCGATACGTCCAGCGTCAGCCAATCCTTGAGCCACGACCCATTTCACCGCATCGGTTAAGTCATCCTGCATCTTGCCACCCCATTCGCGATAGCCAGCGTACTCAAAAGTTTTCCCATAGCCCCCGGAACCACGGTAGTTAACCTGAAAGACCGCATAGCCCCGATTGGCCAGGAACTGGACCTCGCTATTGAAACCCCATGAATCACGAATCCCAAAAGGGCCCCCATGAGGCATGATCAACAGCGGCGGAAGCTTTCCCTCTGAACCTACGGGTCGCGTCAAATAACCATGAATTTCTAACCCGTCGCGCGCCTTAAACTGAACCGGCTGCATGGGACTCATCAGAGCTGGCAGCACGGCCTGACGCACGGCGGTGATCAGCTGGACCCTCAGCCCCTCCCCTTTTAGGTCTGCTAATAAAAACTGCCCAGGATCACGGTCAGAGGATAGCCGAAAAACAAAGCGCTTTTCGTCGTCCGAGATGGAGGTGACGCCGACATTATAATCCGGATATTGTGCCTCAATACTTTGAAGGATGGAGCGCCACCGCTGGTCGACCCACTGGGTATGGACCTTGGCCCCTTGATAGACCACCGCGACCAAACGATCTCCCTTGGGCGAAAAGATGGCCCGAATAATTTCCCCCTCTGGGGGATTAAAAATTGGCCCGCTTAACTGGCCAGAGTCTAAATCCAATGAACGCAATATTCCGCGATCTTCAGTTGTATAATCAATCAGGTAGGCCGTTTTGCCGTCAGCCAATAATCCTTGGATATTCCAGCGCACATCCGTGACATCAAACGTTTTGATCACCTGCCAGCGCTGATCGTTGCGCTCACGAATGCAAAAGCTAAGTTGCTTGCCCTCAACGAGTGTAGTCAGCCGTTGCTGGCCCGCGCGATCAAACCAACCGGCACTATAACCACGGTCCAATCCGACTACCTGGGCTCGGCGCCCAGTTTTTACATTAACCTTATATACGGTGGGGGTAGGATTACGGGGCATGCTTGGACGAATCTTCGTCGCATCAGATTCCTCCGTGTAGCCCGTAATCAAAATATGGGCATCACTAGCAACAAATCGGTCGACTAGGTTGCCGAAAAAAATCGAGAAATCATCCTTTGTTCGCCGAGGTTCAATAATCCGCTTATACGACTTCCCCATTAAATCCACCGAAGCCAGCAGGGGAATTTCATGGCCATCGATGGCCGAAGTAAACAGAAGCCGATCACTCCCCTTCCAAAACACGCTGCTGATATTTTCGTCCTTAAAATGAACGGGGACACTCAGCTGGCCGTTATTGGTATCGAGTACGGCCAAGCTATAACGTCCATTGTTTGGCGCGATCATGGCAATCATGGCGCCATTTGGTGAAATAACCGCGGTACGAATAGACTGATTATCAAAGAATAGCTCGAGCGGTAAGAGCGAGGTCGCGGCGACGGCTGGCTCGGTGGACGCCGCTAGCCTTGGGGCAAACCAAGATGAGCCGGCGGTGAGCAGAATTAAAGACGGTAAGACCCAGCGGGTAGAATGAGGCATGGAGATAAGCGACTAGCTATAGATAAATTTAGGTGAAAAAAAGCCGGACCCAATTGGTCCGGCTCGAAAGATCAAGGATCAGATCTGCTCGCCCTTAGAATTTATAGGTCACATCAAAATAATAGAAACGGCCGATCGGATCATAGGCATTGATGTCGTGGTTCTGATTTCCTTCCGAATTAATATATGGCGGATCTTCGTCGGAAATATTATTGACCCCCGCCCCCACGGTCATGCCCTTCAGCCAGCGATTATTTGAGCCCGAGAAGCGGTAACTCAAACGAGCATCATAGGTGGAATAAGCAGCTACCTCTGGTTCGCCAGTCCAGGCAACATCCTTCAAAGTAGGAATGTAGGTGTGATTGATACCCGCGGACCAACTCTTGAAGGTCCAGCCCAACGAGGAATACAGCCGGTAACGAGCGTAAACGCTGCTGCCGCTGTACGATCCCCGATAGTCATAGGGCGTATCAGTTGGCAGGCTCTGCACCACATACTCTTCCAAGTAAACGCCAGTAATGCGGCCACTTACCACGCCCCACTTCTTGGTATCATAGCTGTATGAAGCCTTAAAGTCAGCCCCTTGCTGCCAGACGCCAGCAATATTAACGAGTTTATTGGAAATCCAGACCTCATCCGAAGGCCGATTGCTCATCTGCCCGGGAGTAGAGACGGCCGTACCTGTGCCAAAATAGGTCTCCCCAGCAGCGCTCTGCCCAAAGCGCACGAGAGAGGCATAAGGGGAGGCGGCACCATATTGCTCAACATTTCTTACGATGAGCGAACTCGAGATTGAGGAAACGAGGTCGCGCTCATCAATCGAGAACCAATCTGCAGATAGCTCCAAGCCCTTGAGCTTACCCGATGGCGACCACACCATCCCCGCAGTCCAATTGCGTGATTGGGAAGGAATCAAACTGCCGTTGGAACCAGAGGATGAGCGGTACTGACGCGAACCCGTGGTTAGATTGAGAGCATTTCCAGCAGTATCGTAGCGGTTAATATTAATGCTGGAGGTGAAACCGGCAGAAACGGGGCCGAACAAATCGTACAGCGAAGGAGCGCTGAAAGACTCGGAGTAGGTTGCGCGGAGCGCGAACTCATCATTGAAGGGAAGCCAGCGAATCGTGTATTTAGGCACGAACGGATCAGTCGTCTTGTTGTAGAGCTCTTTGCGCGCCGCCAACGATAAATCTAAAATATGTGCTCCTGTAATAGAATTTCCTTTATCAAAAATCGGAACGCGCATTTCCATGAAAAAGCCATCCGTTGTCGAGTCTGCGGCGAAAGGCTGACGAGGGGTGGCTTGGAGCCAACCACCAGTTTGATCGTAGCGATCGTTCATAAAGGAGAGCGTCTCGCGCCGGGTATCGGCACCGAAGCCGATCGCCAGTGGCCCACCCGGTAATTGGTATAATTCGCCGGATACGCGGAAATCAAATCCGACGAGTTGGCTCTTGTAATCGCGAAATGACGTTCCGATTAAGGCCTCCAGCACGCCGGGAGCTTGCACGCGGGCAAATGGATTGTAAGTGAGATTGGCCGTTGCGGCGGTGTAGGCCGCGCCATCAATCAGTCCGCCATTGCGAAATTTAGTGTCGGTATTGTTGAAGTTAGCCGCGGCCTCATAACGCCAGTTATCGCCCAAATTCCCCCTGACCCCAAAAATGCCACGGGTGGCGTAATTATTCGCAACATAGGTGCGCGGGAAATCCACAAAGCGATTCCGCGCGGTGACGGTGACGTTAAATGGATTTGTAGCCGTAGGACCGGTGACCGCCCCAGAGACCGGTTGGGCGTTGAGGACTGAGCTCGATCCCGTGGTCGAGTAAATGAAATCGCCGAATAGCGTCATACTGTCCGTCAAGCGATGGTCGATGGCGGCGACCACGCTGCGGCGTTGCGCCGCAATGAGCATCGTAGGCTTTGCCGACAAATCGAAATACCCCGCTACTGCAGATTGGGTTAAGGGTCCAATGTAAGTGCCATTCGCCACCAATTGAGCCGGCGTTAAATCTGTATCGCGCGGCGGAGCCTTAAGTGCGGGGTTCAAATAATAGAAATCATTGCCGATATTGATAGACCCTGCAAAAGAGGGCGTGCGGAACTGGCCGACCGCCCAGGGCCGTTCGAACTGAATAAGCGGATCGCTAATTTTGTACTCAGTGGAAATAGTGATATTGGTTTTTTCCGTCCCTGCGCCAAAGACTGCCGAGTAGCTTTTCTCTCTGTATTTACCTTGGGCGGTACTGAAACCGTAACGACCGCTTACTTCGGCCCCGCGATAGTTAGACTTAAGGATAACGTTAACTACGCCTGAGACAGCGTCGGAACCATAAGTAGCCGAAGCGCCATCCGATAAAATTTCTATCCGCTCCACCGCCGCCAGCGGGATCAAGCTGACATCCACGAAATTAGCGCCGCCGCTAGCCGTGACCGGAGATACTGCCGCACGGCGGCCATTGATCAGAACCAACGTGGCGCGATTGCGCAAGGACACGGCCGAACCACCGTTAGAGCTGCCTGAGCTGATATTACCGTTATCAGCGCCAATGTTATTGGCGCCGTAAAAATAAGGCGCAGTTTTCTTAAGAACCGCGAGCAGGTCCGTATTGACGCCCGACTGCGCAATGTCCATCGCACTGAGAATCGTAACAGGAATTGCGGGGGTATTGGCCGCAATCGGAATGAGCGAGCCAGTCACAATAAATTTCTCGAGTTTAATTGGCTCATCTTTCTTTCCGTCATCTTTAGCAGCGGCTGTTTGAGCCACGAGCGCGGAAACCATGCTGGCACTGGCAAACAGCGCGAGCAGGGTCCGCAAATTCCATAAGGAGCGTACGTTCATAGTGTGTCTGGTTATACTACTGGTTGGTGTTAGGCATCTGCGGCAGAGCTGCCGCGCAACACATTGTGGTTACAGCGAAGTTAATTTCAAGTTACAGCTAAGTTAATTTTACTATTTATGACAAGTCATTTATTATTAACTTAATACCGGCTAATTAATGATCAATTATTAATAATATAGTATATCATAAAAAAGGCGGCCCAGATATCCGGGCCGCCTAGGAAGTTAATCAGCAGTTAGCCGATGCTAGTGCTTAGAAGCGGTACTTGCCTTCGACATAGATCAAACGGCCAACCGCACCATAGGTGGCAATGTCGCCATTCGTGCTGGTGTTGTAGTACTTCTCCATGGGCAGGCCCTCGTTGAGTACATTTTGAGCACCGACGCGGAGGGTTAAGCCCTTCAACCACTTGTATTCTGAGCCAAAGCTGTAGCGCGCAGAGATATCGAAGGAATTGTAGGCTTCGACGTAGTTGTCATCGGCTAAAGGAATACCAGCCGCGGGCTCATCACCACCGTCGATATAGGTCGAAGGGATCAACTGCCAGCCGAAGGTCGCACCCCACTTGCCGCGGCTCCAAGCCACGCTGGTGTAGGTCATCCAAGTTGGCGTCGTACCGTTACTACTGGTCTGGCCGACGGTATCATAAGGATCGCTATCGGGCAAATCCTGGAACTCGTAGGTATTGTACCAGGCGCCAGAAGCTGAGGCATCAAAACGGCCAAGCGAGTCGGAATTCCACGTATAAGCTACCTTGAGATCGACGCCGGAGAGATTGACCGCAGCAATATTGGTCAAGGTATCTGTTACGTAGATTTGATCAATGGCGAGATTACCGATTTGACCGGCAGCCGTAATTGGCGAGCCGTTGGTGAAGTTTGAGTTAACGCCTGAGGCTGTGCCGCGGCGAACATAACTTGCGTAAGGCGAGGCGGTACCAAGCAACTCCACGCTTTGCAGAATGGTGGTCGTCCCGATCGAGGAGATCAGGTCGGTCTGCTTGATATCAAAATAATCAGCCGTGACCGAGAAGCCCTTGATGGCCTTAGGCGAGTAAACAAAGCCGAAGGTATAGCTCTTCGCATTGCCCGGCAGAAGGTTGGGATTGGAGCCAGATTTGGCATTAGCCTGACCCGAGATATTCGGGCCACCGCCAAAACGCTGCAAGTTAAGCGAGCTGGTATAGCCGACGCCACCAGGCCCGAAGAGGTTGAACAACGAAGGCGCCGAGAAGGACTCGCCGTACGTCCCGCGGACAGCGAACTGGTCATCGAATGGCAACCAGCGAGCGGAGAATTTTGGCACGAGCGGATCGGAGGTGTTGCTGTAGACCTCTTTTCGGGCGGCCGCCGTGAACTCTAGCAAATGCGCCAGCGCTTGACGATTTTCTGCGGAGAAAACCGGGATGCGCACTTCGCCGAACGTCGACTTAACATCGCGACCGGAATTGAAGGGATCGAGGGTCGTGGCCGAGTCCCACCCGAAAGTGGCATCTTGGCTATTACGATCAGACGTCTGATTCAAAGTCTCCGTGCGGTATTCGGCGCCGACGGCAAAGCCGAGCTCGCCGCCGGGGAGATCCGCTAATTTACCGACCAAGCGCACGTCATAGGTAGTGAGGGTCGAGGTGGCGGTACCCAGCGCGGTGCCGAAGAGACCAGAAGCCGCGACGGCTCCAGCAGCTTGCTGGCGGGCGAAGTAATTGATCGAACCATTAGCGGTCACCACGCCACGGGTAGCGGTATCAACGACGCCTTCGTTGCGATATTGCTGCGTGATGATGTTTTTATTGGCCGCCATTTCCCACTGCATGCCATCGCCAACTGAACCTTTCATGCCCATGACACCGCGAATGCTGTTGGTGTCATAGTAATATTGACGAGGATTCTGCAGGAAACGATTGCGGGCCGTCACCCGAACGTTGAAAGGATTATACGCATAATCAGCCGCGGCGCTGTAAGAAGTCGGCTGGGCATTCAGCTGCGAGAACGAACTCGTCTGCGTGTATAACATGTCACCAAAGAACGTCACGGTATCGTTGATCTTATGGTCAAAATTCAGCGTCACGGCCTTGCGCTCGCTGCCGATGACCAAGGTGGGGTAATTGGAGAGGTCGAAGGAGTACTTCGCATCCGCCCCAGTCCCTGTAATCAGATTGCTTGAGCTTTGGATCGGGATATAAATACCCGCAGCAACCAACTCCGCCGCCGAACGATGCTGGCCGATCGGGGGAGCATTCAGGGAGGGATTTAACACATAGAAGGCCGACCCGATGCTAACGATACCAGCGAAAGTGCCGGTGCCATAAATCGGGGAGCTGAAGCTGCGCTCATACTGCTTCATTGGGTCCTGCATGAACCACTCCGCAGCGATGGTGATGCCGGTTTTGTCGGTGCCCGTGCCGCCAACGAGGGAGAACTTACGCTCAGCCCACTTGCCCTTATTGTCAGAGAAGCCGTAGTGGCCAGAAACCTCAAAGCCCTTATAATCAGACTTCAGGATGATGTTTACTACGCCGGAGATAGCATCCGTGCCGTAAAGAGCCGAAGCGCCATCTTGCAAAATTTCGATCCGCTCGATCGCGCCAACCGGAAAGAGGTTAACGTCGACATATTGATAGCCGCCCGAGGACAAAATCGGCGCATAAGCCACGCGCCGACCGTTCAGGAGGACCAGGGTCTGCGTGTTACGAAACATGACCATAGAGCCGCCACCGGTAGAACCGGAGGAGACGTTGGCGTTGGTTGCACCCAAATTGCCGCTGCCGGTGAATTGAGGAGCAGCTTTACGCAAAATTTCCATGACGTTGGAGGCAACACCGGTGTTTTCGATGGCCTTGGCGTCGAGAATCGTCACGGGAATAGCCGTGGCAATGCCCGCCATTGGGATGTAAGATCCGGTGACAACGAGCTTTTCGAGCTTAACGGTGTCATCGGTGCTGGCTGCCGTCTTGGTGGCAGTCTGGGCAAAAGCGGCATTAGCCGTGAACAAGGAAAGCCCGACGCTGAGCAGCGCCAAAGGCTTCCGGAGGTAATTTACGAAGCTATGGTTCATAGTTCTAGGTTGGTTGTATTTGGAAGAAAACTATCCGTAAGGTTAATTTCTAAGGGGTTATCGTGTCATATCTAATCAGATTTTCAATAACTATTGTTACATTTAAGTGAACTATCACCTATGAATCAATATTGATGTAAATATCTACTTAATAGATAGTTTAGAAAGTAATATTGACTCTAAACCTGAAACTCCTTGGCTCTATTCATGCAAAATCAAAGCCTTAATACCCTCATTTCATGGCGCGCATTCATCCTAACAATGGCGGTCTGGGTCGCACCCTGCCAGTCGGCTGAAACTCCTCCCCGCGTGACGGTGGAAGAGTTTTTTGCTGAGCCAGACATTAGGGGTCTACAAGTTTCACCTGATGGCAGCAAAGCTGCCTTCCTCACTACTTTAGCCACCGGCAAGGTGGGCATCGCTCTTATGCATTTAGATACAGGCAAAGTTGAGCCACTGGTGGGAGGCAAAGATGAAAATTATAAGAGCTTTTTTTGGAAAGGTAATGATTGGATCGTTTTCAGTGGTGATCTTGGCGGCAATGAATCGAGCGCTTTACGGTCGATCAGTCTAAACAAACGCAAAGTCATCGCATTAGCTGATTCTTATGATGAGCGGATCGCTGAAGCCGCTAACACCGCAGGCGTGCTCGATGATCTTAAGTTTGATCCTTACCGCTTGCTGGTTTCTGGGCCCAAAACCCAGGGGAGCTCTAATTATGGTCTCTGGAAACTAGATATTCGCACCGGCGAGCGCCGCGCCGCCGCTGGGTATGACCCCAAGGATGATACCAACGATCTAGCCGTTGATAATAACGGGGTCGTCCGCGCTCGGAGCTATCTGCTGGGCGATAAAACAATTTTTGAGGTGCGGCCGGAGGCCGAAAGCAGTTTTGTTAAAGTCGCGGAATTTCCCGCTAATAACCCCAAGTGGTCATTCCGCGGCTTCGCTGCGGACAATGAAACTTTGTACGTTATTACCACGGACCAGACGGATACCGGCGCGCTCCACACCCTCAACGTCCGCACGCAACAACTCAGCCCAGTCCTGTTTCACACCCCCGCTGGCGAAATCAGCAGCGTGCTGACTTCGTGGGACCGGAGTAAATTTTACGGCGTTAGCTACGACACCGATAAACTCTATTACAGTTTTGCCGATCAAGGTCGCGCTGATCTCCAGCGCACAATCGATGCTTCGCTGCCGGGGACTCATAATACCATCCGCAGTATTTCGGCCGATGAAAAAATCATGGCGGTGCTGGCTTCCAGCGATCGCGACCCAGGCACTTATTATATCCTCAATCTGCGGCAGCCCTCGCTGAAGATGATCGGTAAAATCAATGCCCGCATCAACCCCGCGCAGATGCGGCCGATGGAGCCGATCACCTATCAGGCCCGCGACGGCCTGAAGCTTCACGGTTATCTCACCCGACCTGCCGGGGCCGAAGGCCAAGCCGGTCCGCTCATTATTCATCCCCACGGCGGGCCCTATGGCCCGCGCGACGAATGGGGCTTCAATCCGGAAGTACAATTGCTCGCGAATCGCGGCTACAGCGTCTTGCAGGTTAATTTTCGCGGTTCGGGTGGCTACGGTTATTCATTTCAAAAAGCTGGCCAAAAGGAATGGGGCGGCAAAATGCAAGATGACTTGAGTGATGGAGTGGCCTGGGCAATTGCGCAGGGCATTGCCGATCCCAATCGGGTCGCTATTTATGGCGCCAGTTATGGCGGCTATGCGGCGTTGGCGGGAGTCACGTTTACGCCCGAGCTGTATTGTTGCGCCATCAACTATGTAGGCGTGTCCGATCTCAACCTGATCACCAGTTGGGCGCGCGGTCGGCAGGGCCGAGACAGTGATATGTTTTACCGCGAGTGGGTGGGCGATGATCCGACCTACAAGCACGACCGCTCACCAGTTAATTTTGTCGAAAAAATCCGCGTCCCCACCTTGCACGCTTACGGCTTTAACGACCCGCGGGTGGTCATTGAAAATTGGACTCGGCTAGAGGCCAAGCTGAAGCAATACGGTAAGACCTACGAAATTATCATCAAAGATAACGAGGGCCATGGCTTCCGCAATGAAGCCGGCCGTATTGGCTACTACGCCAAACTGGAAGCCTTCCTCGAAAAATACATGGACGGGAAAAATCCGACCACCCGACTGGCCCCGATGAAAATTCTCGAGCTGCCGGCGCGCTGAGCCGCACCCGAATTCACTGACTTAAGCCTGAGGCGAAATCGCCGCGTAACACCCCGGCGACCAGCTCAAGGCAATTGAGTCTCCGCGACTTTCTTGGTTTGGGCGGTGCGATAATCATCGACCGCCTTTTTGGTCTTAGCATCACTCAAGGCGAGAATCGCCCCGGCGAACAAGGCGGCATTAATCGCGCCAGGTTTACCAATCGCTAACGTAGCGACCGGAATACCGGCGGGCATTTGCACCATAGAGAGCAAAGAATCCATGCCCTTAAGCGAAGCTGATTCCATCGGCACACCGAGCACGGGAAGCGGCGTCAAAGCCGCGGCAACTCCGGCCAAGTGCGCGGCTCCGCCCGCTGCCGCGATGATCACCTTCAGCCCACGGGCTTCCGCGCTGGTGCACCACTCGAAAGCCAAGCGAGGCGTGCGGTGCGCGCTGATCACGCGCTTCTCATAAACCACGCCCAATTGATCGAGCGTCTCCGCACAATGCTGCATCGCAGCCCAATCTGAGGCGCTGCCCATGATGATACCAACGGCTGGTTTTGACATGGCCAAAAAACAAATCAAAAAAACGAGCGGTGCAAGTCATAGTTGCTCCGCTTATTATTTTTAAATGATTTTCTAAATCAGCGGCGTGCCCTTCGGCACTTTGACGATGGTGGTGCCGGCAATCTTATCGTGCCACGACTGTTTGTCGTCATCAAAGGCGACCCAGATAAATCCGAGCCCGGCGATCGCCAGAGAAAGAAAAGCGCTCAGTCCGCGCACCGCAGCCACGCTCCAACTGACCGGCCGATCGTCCAACCGCACAACTTTGAGCCCGCAAATGATGCCGCCAATCGTGGCGCCTTTCGTGGCCCACAAGCTAATGCAATAAATTGCCAACCAGAAAGGGAAAACCCCACCGAGACTCGGCCACACGCGATGCAGCAAAACAAACGTCAGACTGACGACGACGACATCGAGGAAAGCCGCGAGAAGGCGCCGCCAAAAACCAGCGCGCGGCAGAGTAGCGGCAGAAATAATTAAAGGCAAAGAGGCAACCAAAGGCACGGCCCCAGCGTCAGGTTCATCCACGGGCGGCAACCCCAGCGCCGCCGTTTTTTTATTCTGCTGGTACGTGAGCAAGATCGTGTAGACCACCACACCGAAACCCACGAGCCCGATCTGTAGATAGAGAATAAATCCAATCACGGGGACCGTATAGAGCCCGAGGACAACCACTCCGCCCAGCAAGACAGCGATAACGGGGCGATCCAGCGAACTCCGTTGAAAAAGTTTTTTCAGCTGACGACCCAGCCAGGCCAACATGACCACTCGACCGAAAAGGCTGACGATAAATACGCCCAGCGCAAAGAGCGGTAGCAGGGCGAACCCAATGACGAACAGCGCCGTCAGCGCAATTAACACAAACGCCACCGGCGTGAGTAACCACGTCAGCACACCTGCTAACAAAGATTTGCCCGGCCGATCCTCGAGCGTCCGCACGCACTGTTCGACCGCGCTGGGCGCGGCCCAGGCCATAACCGCGTAGAAGACTAAAGCGTTGAGCGCGAGCCACCACGCCCAATGCAAGTTTGGTCCAAAGGCTAAGGGGCGCGCGTAGAGTAAGCATTGCGTCAACCAAGCCTGCAGACCTGCAAAGCCAGTCGCGCGACTCCCGATCGCGAGATTCCCAACCTTACCATTCACGACCGCGTGCGCATCGCGCGTTACAACACCCCCGATACAGGTGATATCCCCATCCACGATCGCTGCCGGCCCGAGGTCGACATCACCGAGGATTGCGACCACATCACCTTGCACGTGACCGTTAATAAAATTATTACCGAGAATCGCCATGGCATCCCCACCCACGGTGCCGCCGGTCACTCGCGTGTGGCCGAAAACCGAAACGACCGCATCCCCCACTTCCCCCGATGAAGTAGAAGAGCCAAACACCGAAACCACCGCATCGCCCACCTGCCCCGCGGAAGTGGAAGATCCAAAGATAGAAACCACGGCTTCAGCAATCTCCCCAGCGGCCAAGGTGCTCGCGGAGCCGAAGACCGAAACAACGGCATCGTTGGTCGTCGTGGCGGATTTGCGGTCACTTTTGGCGGCGGCGGATATTTTATTTTTTCCCTTCGCCCCATGTTTTTTAGGTTTTGCCAATTGCTCGGTGACCTCGTTTTTCGGCGCGGTATCTGGCGCCACCGAGATGGCCGCGACTGGCGGTTCGGCGGACGGGGCGAGGGGCGTTGCTTCCGAGGCAGTTTCGGTGGCACGAAGTACGGGCCACCAGGTCAGCGCCGTGACTAAGCTGAGCGCAAAATTTTTACGGATCGATTTAGATTTCATGAGAATAAATGATTACTGATTATGATAAAGCAGGCGGTAAGCCGCCGCACTGAGCCCAAAAAATGCCGCATAGAGTCCACTGATCACCGTCAGGCCGCCATAAAGCCATAGATTTGGAATCGTGCCGGCTTGATCGGCGCTGAATTGCGCACACCATACCGCCACGTGATAGAGACGGGTGAAAACGCCTAGATACTGGCCGATCTGCAACGCCACGCCGCCCGCCTCCACCGCGGCCAACCCGAGATGAAATCCCGCGAGCGTCGCGGCGGTCATACTGATGACTAAGACCAAAAGGCTAATCCGTGCGGCCCGCGGCCAATAGGTCCACGATTGCTGATACCAAGCTAAGGGCGCTGGCCGCTGGAGCTGCGCCCGGACGCGTATCTCCAGCGAAAGCGGCGCGCGCGGCGTTGGCAACGTGCGTAAATTTTGATCAATAAATTTTTCCAGTTCAGCGGGCGTCATTTTTTCATAGCGCTCCTCAAGGTTGAAAGGGTTCATGGGGCCGACCGCTACGGAGCAGGATTTTAGCGAGCGCCTCGCGCGCGCGGAGGATGTCAGTTTTTACTTTGCTCAGTGACACCCCGATCTGCCGCGCGATGGCCTCATAAGGGAGATTATCAAAATGATAGAGGACCAACGGCACGCGCTGATGATCGGGCAACTGAGCCAAAGCGCGCTCCACCCAGACGCGCCGCTCCGCCGTATCCATGCCCACAAAAAATGTCTCAGGCGCAGGAAATTCGATGGCGATCTCGCCGCCCTCGCTGGTTGGTTGCACTAACTCGGAGAAAAAACGCCACCGCCGCCGATAACGCTGCAGATGATTAAGCGATAGATTCGTTGCGACTGTCTTTAACCAACCACCCGCGGTGGGACTGGTGCGCAAGTTTTCAAAATGCGCGTAGGCTTTTAAAAAAACCTCTTGGGCGATATCTTCGGCCGAGGTCGGATTACCCGTGAGCCGCACCGCGGTGGCGTATACCATGTCTTGGTAATTATGCATGAACACGGTGAAGTCGGCGGGCGGCATCATCCCCGGAGGGCCAGCTGGGGTGGGGAAAGATTCATTCACGTTCAATACCCCGCAGGGCACAACTAGGTTACAGGATTTGTCAGCCCCGCCAAGCTTCCGCCGCCCATCGCCGACGACGGCCGGGGATTTACTGCCTTTGGACCACCGGTCAACCCTTGCCAATTTATGACACAGCGCAGAAGGTAGCTTAAAAAATTGCGCCCATGTCTTCCTTCCTCACCCCTGACTTAACCCTCGATGCGGCGATCCGCGCCAAAGGCGAACAGCTCTTCGCCCTCATGGACCAACAGCCCCTGCCCGCGCTGTTTTCTAAAAAAGGCGCTTACGCCCGCCTCATGGAGTGGTCGATGCAGGATCCGGCTTTTAAAACGCAGCTCTTTCGCTTCGTCGATGTCCTGCCTTCCCTAAATAGCTCCGCGGAAATAGTTCGTCATCTTCAAGAATATCTTGGCGACCAGGCGGTCGCCCTCAATCCCGCGCTGAAGGTCGGGCTCGCTGCATCCTCTTTTGCCCCGGCCCTCGTCGCCGCGCCCGTCAAGGCGCAGATCGTCGACATGGCCGGCCAGTTCGTCGCCGGGGAAAGCGGCGAGGATCTCCTCAAGCAGATCAAGAAAAATAGTAAAGCGGGCCTCGGCACCACGATCGATCTGCTCGGCGAGGCGGTCGTCAACGAGGCCGAGGCCGACGCTTTCCTCCAGCGCAACCTTGAGATCCTCGATTCCGTCTCAAAATATTTCGCGCAGGAACCCGCGCCCAGCTTCAGCGATGTCGGGCCGAAGGGTCCGCTCCCGCGCCTCAATCTCTCCGTTAAAATCTCTGCGCTCACGCCGGAGGTGCATTCGGCTGATCCGGAAAACTCCATCGCGGCACTGAAGCAGCGTCTGCGCCCAATTTTGCGCCGGGCGACGGCCGTCGGTGCGCTCATCAATTTTGATATGGAGGGCTACAAGCTGAAGGATCTCACGCTGCAGCTCTTCAAATCCATTTTGGAGGAACCCGAGTTCGCACCGCAGCCCGCCATCGGCATCGCCCTGCAGGCCTACCTTCGCGATAGCGAAACTGATCTACGCGATCTGATCGCTTGGGCGCGCAAAAATAATCGGCCGCTCTCGGTCCGCCTCGTCAAAGGAGCTTACTGGGATTACGAAACCATTACGGCCCAGCAGCGCAACTGGCCTATCCCCGTCTGGCAAAAAAAACCGGAGTCCGATGCCAATTACGAAAAACTCACGCTACTCCTGCTCGAGAACATCGACCTGATCACGCCTAATTTTGCTTCGCACAATGTTCGCTCCGTCGCTCACGCAATCGCGCAGGCTGAGCGCCTGGGCATCGATCCACGCGCCTACGAATTTCAAGCGCTGTACGGCATGGCGGATGAATTAAAATCATCCCTCCTCCATATGGGCCACCGCGTGCGCGAATATTGTGCGATCGGCGAATTACTTCCCGGGATGGCTTATCTGGTCCGCCGCTTACTCGAGAACACTTCCAATGAAGGTTTTCTGCGCCTGAAAAATAGGGGGGAAGCAACTCAGGGTCAACTCCTCGACAATCCGGTCAACGCCATCGCCGCCGCGGCCGAACCGCTCGCCCGTCCACCCCAAGCGCCCGGCATTTTTGTGAATGCGGCTAACACTGACTTCACCATCGCCGCCCACCGCGAGCAGCAGCGCGCCGCCCTGGAAAATTATACCGCGACGAAATTGGGTAAAAAGTGGCCAGTTATTATTAATGGAAAAAAAATAACCGACCGACCCTACTTCCCTTCAGTTAATCCAGCGCGCCCGACGCAAGTCGTCGGCTACTGGGCCAAAGGCACGGTGCAGGACGCCGATGACGCCGTCGCGGCTTCCGTCGCCTATTTTCCTCAATGGCGCGCTACGCCGGTCGAAGATCGGGCCG
>SXZN01000004.1 GCA_005787865.1 Opitutaceae bacterium
AGCAAGTAGCGCCCGCGGGTGGGGCGATCGAGGCACCCCAATAAATTCATTAAGGTAGATTTACCTGAGCCGCTCGCGCCCATGATGGCCACAAATTCGCCGCCCGTAATCGTCAGCGTTACGCCCTGCACAGCCAAGACCGGCACTTCCCCTGATTCGTAGGTCTTGTGAATGTCTTCGAGTTGAACGACGTGCGACATGGCAATTTTCGGGTGGGGCGGGGCGCGATAAGCTGAAAGCAACTGGGCCGATTAGAAGCGCCGACCGCCGCCGCTGAAAGGATTGCTCACGGGGGAGGTGGGGCCGCTTGGGCTGCTTGCGCTCAGGCCGGTGATTACGATATCACCGACGGCTAGGCCGCTCCCTACTTCAGAGAAAGTCCCATCGGTGATCCCGACTTTAATCGCGACGGCCTCGGGGCTAGCCGATTTATCGCCACCGGGCAGGCGGTAAACGGTGCGCGTGGTAAAGACAGGTTGGCCGGGGACGGTTTCCGTGATGACGCCCCGTTCGATTAATAATTTTCGGATTTGCTCACGTTGTTCAGCGGAGGGGGGGCCGTTGCGAAAATCGATACCCAGCTCGGTAATAATCTCGCGAGCTTTTTGTCGTTGTTCGGGGGTGGCATCTTCGCCCAAGAATCCGCTGCCGCCGCGCCGTGCGTTGCTCCCAGCACTAGCGCCACCTTCGCGGGAGCTCCGTTCGCGACCGGCACCCGTAGCTTGGCTCGGCGCAGCGGCCATCGGGCCGCTCGCGACTGGCGCCGGCGCACTGGCGGCAACCGTCGCCTCAGCTAGACGTACCCGCAGGGCGGAGTTGGGTAAGCGCAAAGTATTTTCGCGACTAGCGACTATGATGGAAACATTGGCGGTCATGCCGGGACGAAGTTTTAGATCCGCATTATCCACATTAATAATGGTCTCATACGTCACGACATTACTCGAAGTTTTGGGCGAGTTGCGGACTTGCACCACCTGGCCGGAGAAAGATCGATTCGGGAAAGCGTCTACCGTGAAATTAACTGACTGGCCGGCTTCCACGGCGCCGATATCAGCTTCCGCCACGGCGGCCGAGATCTGCATTTTGGCTAGATCATTAGCGATCGTGAAGAGCACCGGAGCGTTGAGGCTGGCGGCTACCGTTTTGCCCTCTTCGGTTTGTTTGGCGATGACGATGCCATCGATCGGCGAGCTGATCGTGCAGCGTTCTAGATCGACACGGGCGTTTTCCATCGCCGCTTTGCTCGTGAGTAATTGCGCTTCGGATTGTTGTAACTGGGCGAGGGCCTGGTCGTAATCCTGTTGGGAGACCAGCTGTTTATCGCGCAATTCACGCGCTCGCTCGGTATTGAGTCGTTGGAGCCGATTGCCGGCTTCCGTGGAGGCGAGGTTAGCTTCGGCTTGGCGCAGCTTTTGTTTGTAAGTCGAAGGGTCAATTTCTGCCAACTTCGCGCCTTTTTTAACGACGGAGTTGAAGTCGACGTAAATGGTTTTCACGAGACCCGAAATTTGGCTGCCGACGTCAATATTGAGCAACGGATCAAGTTGGCCCGTGGCCGTGACGAGTTGGCGTACGCTGCCTAGTGCAATGGTGGTCGTATTATAGTTCGGCGGCTGCGCCGAGGTGCGGGCCTGCTGGAAATAATAATAGCCGCCGCCTGCGCCGCCGAGGGCGAGGATGAGCAGGAATATTTTCAAGGAAGAGTTAAAAGATGAGGCCATAGGGTGAAAGCGGAGTCAATAGTGAGCGGGGCGCAAATTAAAGTCGCAAGCTGGAAGAGGCAAGACGCTCCCAGCGGGTGAGGGTTTCAGTGGGGGGCAATTTCATTTGCCTCAGCCAGCGTTGGCGAAATTGAAGGCTGATGCCGCCAAGTTTTATGAGCTGACCTTGAAATTCGCTGGCGTGAAGCAGCCGAGAAAGATACCCGCCCTCAGGCATTTTTAAAGGCAACTTGCGGCGATGATATATCGAGCCCTGTCGCTAAAAGTCGAAGAGCGCTGGATTGGCGCTCTGTTGCATATGCGGGTGCGTGCTCTTTTTGTTTTACGGCGTCGGCTTCCCCCGTTTGCTTCAACTCGTGAGTAACCCTTCCTACGATCTAGTAATTTTGGCGGCTGGCATGGGCAGTCGCTTCGGTGGGCTTAAGCAAGTTCAGCCCATCGGTCCAGTCGGTGAGCTCATCATCGAATATTCATTGTACGACGCCCAGCGGGCGGGCTTCAACCGTTTGGTGCTCGTCATTCGTCGAGGGATGGAAGCTGACTTTCGCGCGCAAATCGGCCGGCGATTAGAAGCGCGCATGGATGTGCAGTATGTCTTCCAGGAACTTGACACGCAGTTCCCGCACGGTGCGGTTCTGCCGGAGCGCACCAAGCCATGGGGGACAGGTCACGCAGTTCTCGCCGCCCGCGAAGCCGTCCAGCGGCCCTTCGCGGTGATTAATGCCGATGATTTCTACGGCGCATCGGGGTACACGGTTTTAGCCCGACATTTTGCGACGCTCACGACTCCCGCTCAGCCGCATTACGCTTTGGTGGGTTATCCCCTCAAACAAACCCTTTCGGAATTTGGAGCCGTGAGCCGTGGTTTGTGTGCCACCGATGCACAGGGCCGGCTGCAGCG
>SXZN01000212.1 GCA_005787865.1 Opitutaceae bacterium
CCACGGTTTTAAAAGTTTTGCTGACAACACGACGCTCAGTTTTGAGCCTGGCGTGACGGCGATCGTTGGGCCCAATGGCTGCGGCAAAAGTAATATTGCTGATGCTATCCGCTGGGTCTTAGGCGAGCAAAGTGCCAAGGCCCTCCGCGGTGGAAAAATGCAGGATGTTATTTTCGAGGGTGCGGATACGCGCAAGGCTGCCCAATTCTCCGAGGTCGCCTTGGTTATGACCGACTGCGAAAAGCAGCTCGGCTCCGATTTTCACGAAATTGAGATTATGCGCCGGGTGACGCGCGATGGCCTGGGGGAATATTTTTTTAACGGCCAGCCCTGTCGGTTAAAGGACATCAACAAATTGTTCATGGATACCGGTGTGGGCCGGACCAGCTACTCGATTATGGCGCAGGGTCAGATCGATCAAATTCTCTCATCAAAGCCAGAGGAACGGCGGGTCGTGTTCGAGGAAGCGGCGGGGATTACAAAATATAAGAGCCAACGCCGCGAGGCCATGAACAAGCTGGCGCTGACGGAGCAAAATTTGGCGCGCGTCTCGGATGTGATCAATGAGGTCGCTCGCCAAATTGGTTCCCTCAAGCGGCAAGCGGCCAAGGCCATGCGTTTTAAGCGCGTCAGCTTCCGCTTGCGCCACTTGGCGCTCGCTCACAGCAGTCACCAATTTAATCAATTCAGCATCGCGCTCACAGAATTGAAGAGTCGGGTGGCCGCCATGCGTGGTGATGCCGATACCCGTCGCACTTCGCTCGAAGAACGCACGCGCTCGCTCGACGACAAAAAATTGGCGCGCAGTTCACTTAATCAACGGGTCCAAGATGCTCAGCAGGCGGTGTTCGATCTTCGCTCCCAGAAAGAACAGGCGGAAAATGCCGCCGGTTTAGCGCAGGTGAAGCGCACGGGTCTGACGGAGCGCATTGCCTCTAGTCAGGATGATTTAGCGGAACTCGAGATGCAACTCCGGGAGCTCGCCTCGCAGGTCGATACGGGGGCACAAGATAAGCAAATGCAGCTCACGATGCTCGGCAGTTCCGATGCCGTCTTTCAGGATCGCAATCGTGAGTTGGCCATCTTCGAAGGCGAGTTGACCAAGGCCGAGCAGCAGCTCAATGCCGAAAAATTCCACCTTTTACAGGTCGAGAGCGCAGTCACGCGCCATCGCACCGAAAGCTCCGGGCTCGAGGTTGACGCGCGCACGAGCCAGAATAAATTTGATCAACTCTCGACTGAGCTCGAACAGTTTCGGGCGGCCGTGGTGCTGGCGACCGATACCCTCGCGCAAGTGCGGGCCCGGGTAGAGGAAGCTCGCGCCGAACAGAGCCGGAGCAGTAATGAGGCCCAAGCAGCGCAAGCCAGCCTCCAGGCCGCCACCCAAAATTTTCGCGAAGGCCAACGTAAGCTTCAGGAGATTGATCGTAATCTAGCCCAGAAAACTGCCCGCTTGAAATTGCTGCAACAGCTGCATGAAAAGTGGGAAGGTTTCGGTGAAGGGGCTAAGGCGTTGCTGCAAGGGCGTTTTGTCGCCGAGCTCGGTGAACAGAAGTTTACGCCCATCACCTCGGGACTCGCAGTGCGCGGCGAATATGCCAAAGCGCTAGAAGCCCTGCTTGGTTCTTCCGTGGAAGCGATTGCGGTGGCCGATCTAGCCACCGCCCAAAAAATTCTTAACCGGCTTGAGGGCGATCAGATTGGCAGTGTCTGTTTGCAAATTGCGGAACCAGGCGCGGTTAGCAGCGTTGCGGGCGTGAGCTTGCCGGCCGGTCTGCGGCCGGCCACCGACGCCATCGCCAATCTCGAGCCCACCCATCCAGCCGCGGGCGTACTTTCCGCCTGCTATTTGGCGGATGACCTCAATGCCTTTCTTGATTTCTGGAAGGCTAATCCCTCCTTTAGTTTTCTGATGGTCGCGACGGCTAAGGGTGATCTCGTGGATCGTCGCGGGCTCATTTTTGGCGGCTATCACAAAAAGCCGGCTAATAGCATCGTGCAGCGCGAGGTTGATCTGCGCGAAACCGGCAAGGCGGTCGTCACGGAATCCAAAGCCCATGATGCCCAGCGCGCCCTCATTGAGCAGCTAAACACGGCGTTGGTCGAGGCCGAGGCTCTGCTCGAGCAGAAACGCAAGGATGTGCTCGTCGCTTCGCAGATTGCCGCCTCGAACACAACGGAAGAGAAAAATGCCCAACGGGCCCAGGCTGACGCGGCGCAACGGCTCGCTCGTTTGGAAAGCGAGCTAACCAATCACCAGCGTGATCATGACGAGGCGTTGAGCCGTCTCGCCAAAGCACAGGTATTACTGGCCGCAGCAGAGGCGAACGTCACGGCGCAGAAAGAAAAAATTACCGCAACGGAATCCGGTATCACCGAGAAGCGCACCGCGCGTGATGAGAAGAAAGAAATTTTGGCTGCCGCCCGCTTGGAACTGGCCGAGCGTCGGCAAAAAGTGGAGGTCCTAGATCGCGGCTTGAGTGAAATGGGCCGCCGTCGGGCCCAATTAGATGAGCTCTTAGTGCAACGGCAAATTGAGCTGGAGACCTGGACTGAGCAGGTAGCGCAGTTGGAACAAGAGACTGCCCTGCAACAAGGCCGCGCGGGCGAAGTGGTCACAACTCTCGCGGTTGCGCAAACCAATGTGGAGCAAGTCCGCGAGGAACTTTCGACCGTCGAGCAAGAAATTGCGGCCGTCGAACAGGGCATGACCTCCATTCGCAGTGAAGCGGAGACCTCCCAGTCAGAATTATCCAAACATGAAGTAAAAGTGGCCGAGACCCGGGCGCGGGTCCAATTTCTGACGGAGGAAGTTAGTCGTGAGTTCCAGACCGAGGTGGCTGGTCAGGACTGGCAACGGCTACTGTGGCACGCGGATGATGAGCCTGAGGGGCTCCAGGCACTCGATCTCGATGAAGAAGAAGAGTCGGCCAACGCGAGTGCAGAGGTGGCCGCTGATCAGGCTACCGCGCCTAAGCGCCGTAAGAAAAAAGAAAATAAGGGCGAGCCCACGGCAGCTGATTTAGCGGCGTTTGATCAACACAACTGGGAGGAGGTCAAGGCTGAGGTTGACGCGCTCCGCCAACGGATAGGGAGCATGGGCGCGGTTAATTTGGTGGCGATTGAGGAGTATGCCGAGCTCAAGCAGCGTTATGAATTTCTCAAAACGCAGAGTGACGACTTAGCGAGCGCCAAGGCTCAGCTGTTGAAGGCAATTGACGACATCAACCAGACGTCGTTGGAGCAATTTAAGGTCACCTTTGATCAAATCCGTAAAAACTTCGCCCACACTTTTCAGATTTTATTCGGTGGCGGGCGCGCGGAGATCGAATTGGTGACGGCGGAGGATCCGCTGGAAAGTGGCATTGAAATTGTCGCGCAGCCCCCCGGCACCAAACTCAAGGGCATCACGTTGCTATCGGGCGGCCAAAAGACGCTGACGGCAGTAGCTCTCCTGTTCGCGCTCTACATGGTGAAGCCTTCCCCTTTCTGTTTACTCGACGAGTTAGATGCGCCGCTCGACGAATCAAATATTCACCGATTCACGAATTTGCTGAAGCAGTTCGTGAAAGAATCACAATTTATCATTATCACCCACAACAAGAGCACCATCGCCGCGGCCGATGCAATCTACGGGGTGACCATGCAAGAGCGGGGCGTCTCGAGGACGCTTTCGATGAAATTTGATCAATCAAAGGGCGCCGCAGAAGTCTTGCCGGTGACCATCGCTGACGCTGTGCGGAGTGCAGCGCCTAGTGCGCCGGCGCAGTCTTAAGTGCTGAGCCGGGGCGCCCATGTGGGTGCCCCAAGCTCACGTTAGCTAATTAAATCAGGGAGCACGTCGCTGAGGGCGTCTTCCATGATTGGTGGAGGGCGAACTGAGAGAAAAGTAGGGCTGATAAATTTAGCTGCCCATTAAAAACACTCTTGCTTGTATGTGCTATTTTTTGCGTGGTCGAGGGAGAACTTACCGATGCTGCACTGGCTCATAGAAAAATGGAAAAAATTAAAGCGGCCCAAAACGCTCACCACGCGGGCGATGGCGGGGGCCCGAGGGGAGCAAACGGCGGCAGATTTTTTAAAAAACCGTCACGGTTTTACGGTGTTGATCCAAAATTGGCGAAACCCGCGTGATTTGCGTGATGAAATTGATCTGGTCTGTCGTGACGGGGAGGTGCTGGTGTTCGTCGAGGTAAAAGCTCGGGCGGTCGGTGCGCTCGTCACGGGTTATTATGCCGTGGATGAGCGCAAGAAACGGGCGCTGCGGCGCTCGGTGCATGCTTATCTTGCGGCGCTCTCGACGCCGCCACGGACTTTTCGCTTTGATGTCGTCGAGGTCACCCTTAGTGGCCGTCTGCCTTCGCAGGTGATGCACTACGCCAATGCCCCTCTTTTCCCGGCGGGTTATCATATTGCTCGGCAGAGCAGTTCGCTGGGCGAAGGCGCGCTTTAGGCAGGCTGTCATACTGGGGCTGAGCAATGGGAAAAACCTTGCGGGTAACTCGCATCAGAATGAACTTGCGGGCGCATGGCGGAAGAATCACGGCATCCTTTTTTGCATGGTCTTAGCAAGCACCGCGGCTCGCCGCCTACCGTTATCGTTATTTTTGGGGCATCGGGGGATTTAACTGCGCGAAAATTAATTCCGGCCATTTACAATCTGGCTCACGATGGACTGCTGCCGGCGGATTTTTATTTGATCGGGATTGGGCGAAAGCC
>SXZN01000213.1 GCA_005787865.1 Opitutaceae bacterium
AGGACGAGCGTTTGCTTTAAGCGACGGCCTAATTGTTTGAGCACGGAGTCCATGCCATCTGGATCCGTGTTGTCGAAAAAGACTAAGCCCATTTTATCGGGTCCAGCCTTAAGCCGGCCCAACGCGTGGCTGATAAACTGGGGGCCGAGCGCCGAACCACCGATGCCGATGACCAGAACTTCTTTAAATTTCCCGGCCGCAGCGGTGATTTCTCCTCGGTGTATTTTACCGACTAAGATTTTGATCGATTCAATATTGTTACTGATCGCAGTGCGCAACTCAGCTGTCGGAGCCAAATGCGCCGCCCGCAACCAATAATGTCCAACCATGCGATTTTCATCCGGATTGGCCATGCCTCCGGCTTCCAAGGCCGCCATATCAGCCCAAGCTTGCTGTAATTGCGGCTGCATTTTCTCGAGGAAATCATCGGGAAAGGGCATCCGACTAATATCGAGCGACAAGCCGAGCTTCGGCTGGGTGTAGTAGAGCGATTGAAAACGAGCCCACGTCATATCCTGAAATGAGTAACTGACTGCCGTGATGGCGGCTAGCTCCAAAACGGACATGTTTTTCGGGATTGCTAGGTCGGCGTGAGGCCGCATTCACTGGAGATTAAAGTATGTCATTTGATCTCAAGCGCGTGTTGAAAGTGATGCTCTTCGCCTCGAACGGGCCGCTTTCGGTAAAAGATATCCAAACGGCCATCAGCCGTTTTCATGAGCAAGCCATGGGCCTGCCCCTCCGAGGAGAAGATGCCCCCGCCGCTGAAGTGCCCACCGATGGATCAGTTTCCGTACCCAGCGAAATAATTGACCCGGAGGCAGCTTTGCCCGCACTGGTGGAGGATGACGAATATTATCGCGATGTGCCGAGTTTGATTACGACCGCGCAAATTCGCGAAGCGGTTGAGGTCATCTCATTGGAGCTACAAGCAACCGAAAGTGAAATTGTTTTAGTGGAAGGCCACCATGGCTGGCGCTTGGTCACCCATCCGCGCTTTGCTCGTTGGGTGCGTCTGCTGCGCAATGAACCGCCGCCAGTCCGCTTGAGCGCCACCGCCCTCGAGACTATGGCCGTCATCGCGTATCGTCAGCCCGTAACGCGCGCGGAGATCGAGCATATCCGCGGGGTATCGGCGGAGGCCGGTTTAAGCAAACTGCTGGAGAGGGATTTGGTCTATGTGGTTGGTCGGGCGGACCAACCTGGGCGTCCTCTGCAATATGGCACGACGGAATCTTTTCTCGAATTTGTCGGCATTAAATCACTGGATGAATTGCCCTCATCCGATGTGCTTTCTCCCCGTCAAATCGACGCCTGGCTGCAAACTTCCGATGCGCCCCAGGGGGCGAGCGATGCCGAAATGGGCCTTGATGAAACTGAGCAAAGCCAACTCTCCTTAGAAAAAGCTGACGCGCCAACCGCGCCAACGCCGTGACCCCGCCTCTGCGCATCGGTTTTATTGGCGCGGGTGCCAATACTCGCACCCGGCACCTGCCGGGCTTTAAGGAGATTCCGGGGGTGGTCTTGGCCGCCGTGTGCAACCGCACCGAGGAATCCAGTCGGAAAGTAGCTCAAGCATTTGGCATTCCCGTGGTGGCTCCTGATTGGCGGGCGATTATTGATTCACCCACGATCGATGCCGTATGCATCGGCACCTGGCCGAATCTGCATGCTGAATTGACGATTGCGGCACTCCGCGCCGGCAAGCATGTGCTGACGGAAGCCCGCATGGCGCGAGATTTAGGCGAAGCGTTACTCATGTTCGCCGAGGCCCAGCGACATCCTCAACTTGTCGCCCAAATTGTGCCGGCGCCGATGTCCTTAGCTTTCGATGCTACCATTGTTAAATTAATTAATGCGGGAGTGCTCGGATCCTTACGCGAAGTGTCGGTGATGTGCACCAATAACACCCAAGTTGATAGCGCCTTGCCCAGTGGCTGGCGCCAAGACCCCCAGCTCAGCGGCAAGAATACGCTCGCCCTTGGGATCTATTACGAAATGACCCTGCGCTGGCTGGGACGCGGCGTGACTAGCCTCAGCGCAGATGCGGCTATCTTCACGCCGCAGCGAAAAAACGCTCAAGGGGAACGGCAGACGATGACGATTCCTGAAAGGGTGACGGTGCTCGGTCGTTATGCCGATGCGGCCCGCTTTCTCGCACATTTTAGCAGCGTTGAACTCACCGCACCGCGTAATGAAATTCGCCTCCATGGCAGTCGCGCCGGACTGCGATTAGATTTTATTACCAATCAACTGTGGCTCACGGAGGCAGCCGGACCAGAGCAATTGGTCGAGATCATGGCCGCGCCGGGCGATGCTTGGCGGGTGGAGGCTGATTTTATCGCCAGCATACGCGAGGATCGGCCCGTAACCTTAACCGACTTCGCCACGGGGGTCAGCTATATGCGTTTTACCGAGGCCGTTTGGACTTCGTGGAATGAGCAAGGTCGCTGGGTAACAATTTAAGTTTTAGAGTGTGCGGTGGACGAGATAAAACACCCCTAACCCTAGAGCCAATGGGCCGAATGCCGCCGCAAAGGAGAGATAGCGGCCTAATTTAGCCTTGGCTTGTGACGCAGCAGGATCGCTCTGGGATTGCGCGAGAATGGCCTCAGCCGTCGATACTAGGAGTTCTGGACGATCACTCCTCTCGGCCAGGGGCGGCGGATCGAGTTCTCGAGTGATCGCCTGATCAATCAGATCGAGCTGGGTCTGAGCGAGGGTGCGTTGCCGCTGTCAGTCGGTGAGACGATTTGACCAAGAAAACTGAAAGTAACTTCAGCGGGGATTCGCCAGGATCAGCTCACGGCGCACCCCGGGGATCGGCTGCTGGCTAGAGTCAAAAAAAAGGCGCACCGTAAAGGGTGCGCCGAAAGGCAGATGATTGATTCGATTAGACGACGTTAACTTTGCGATGAGCCTTATCGAACTCAACGGTGCCGTCGCGCAAGGCGAAGAGAGTCCAATCGCGACCCACGCCGACGCCCTTGCCGGGATGGTGTTTGGAGCCGCGCTGACGCACGATGATGCCGCCGGCGAGAACCTTCTGACCGCCAAACAGCTTGATGCCGAGACGCTTCGCTGTGCTATCGCGACCGTTACTCGATGATTTTTGACCTGTTTTATGTGCCATGACAGTGGGTGCTTAAATGGTGATAGACTCGATTTTGATGACCGAGAGTTCTTGGCGATGGCCGCGTTTACGCTCCATGCCCTTACGCTTCTTCTTTTTGAAAACGATGATTTTCTTGGCGCGCTTATTTTCGAGGACCTTGGCCTTAACCGAGGCACCGACGAGGAAGGGGGTGCCAACCTTAAAATTTTCGCCTTCGCCAGCGGCGAGGACTTCATTGATTTCAATCGTGGAGCCGGTCTCCGTCTTGGGATAGCGATCGACGATGAGGATATCGCCCTCGCTAACCGAGAACTGCTTCCCCTGTGTTTTGATAGTGGCTTTCATAAGTTCAAAGGGCGAGATAAGGGGAGTGCCTAGCGGGTAAGCAAGAATTATTTTATTCGAGAGCGAAACTTCTCTAACGTCCGCGCTTTTCGGGCTTAACGAAGAGGTAGTTAACGAAGAAACTCAGCCCAAGTACCCCGCTTAATGTGCGAATATTCCGCATCGCCCCAACGACGGTTCTCAGCTCACTCGCTGCTGGTTCTTTAATTTTAATTAAAAACAGGCAGCTCAGTATGGATAAAACAGGCTGAACCAAGAAAGATACGTGGTAAACAGTTAATGAAGAGTAACCTTGCGATATCCCCCAAGCGAGTGCCTGTCCGCCAATAATGGGTGAAATGGCGGCGACCAGCGAGGTAACCGCTAAATTGAGCCCAATCGCCATACTTTTGGCTTCAGCAGGGATCAATTTCAGCAGGATAATAAACATGCCGAGAGCAAAGCCGGCACTCCAACCGCCACCGATGAGCCACATGGGGTAAAGCATCCAGCTATTGGCGGGGGTCATGAAACAATATAAAAAATTCTGCAGCTGGCCGAGCATGAGACCGACGGTCATAACCGCCTTATTGCCATAGCGGTCCAGTAATTGTCCCCAGACGGAGAGCGAAAAAACTCCGCCCAACGCCGCCAAGGTGGCTAATAATCCGACTTGTGTGCCGGAAAAATCCAATTCTTAAAAAATAAAAACATGATAAAAAGGTCCAAAGCAATTCGCCGCGAAAGACCAAATTGAGCCGAAAACAATATAAAGCAGGAGGGACCGCGACTGCGCCACGATTCGGACCTGCTCGAGCAAAGGGCGCTGCGGTTTAATTAATTTTGGATTTGCGGGGCGAACGCCTGGCATCTGGAAAAAATAATACAGCGAGATGAAGCGGGCAAAGCAGGCGACCCCAATGACGCCCTGAAAAGTGGCGATGGCGTAATGGCCACGGGAGAGGGCAAAGCCGAGAAGCAGGACAAAAACAAGCGTGGCCACTTGGGAATAGCGATTGCGCTGGGCAAAGTAGCGACCGCGCAGGCGGGGCGGCACTAGCTCATGCATCCAGCTATTCCAGGCCAGGCTCAGCGAGGCATTAAACAAACTAGCCAAGAAAAACCAGGGCAGCAGAAATTTCGCCACCGCAACAGGATCAGCGAGCGGCAAAGCGGGTAATTTCCAACCGAGCCAGCCCCAACAAACCAAATGCAGACTGGCGAGGGTAATGGCGGTAGGTTTGACCCGAAACCAACGCGCGACAAAGGGGGAATAAAAAATTTGCAAAAAATTACAAACGAACGGCAGCGAAGTCAGATTTCCAATGGTGGGCTTGGAGAGGGCAAAGCCCTTCGTAATGAGCGCCGTGATGAAAATATTAACCGGCAGCGACATGGTCACAATCGGCACCGACAAGATGCCCTCCAGCGTGCTGGCGCGCAGCCCCAGTCGGAGTTGAGCCCGATGCAAGTGGGGCGGGACTGAGTTTACTGGTAACATCGCGCGCATGCTGAGTGACAGGAGGAGGACGTAAACCTGAAATTCTTTATTTTAGGTAACGCTAAGCTTAGAACCCAGCAATCGATCAGCGGCCCCCAAGCATCGGCCCGAGGCTGCTGCGATTATTTGGCGACGGCGGGAGCCCGATAGTCACTGAGCAGCAAAGTAGCCGCGCCAAAATTTAATTTAAGCTGCATTTTGACCGGCAAATTACTGGCATCTTGGGCGATCCAGACTTTAATTTCACCGCCTTTTTTAAAGAGGCCCTTGGGGTTATTTTCCATACGCGGAATCAAAACCAGTGTTTGGTAAACGCCGAGCGGCGTGCGTACTTCTTCATAATGATCGGCGTAAATCGACAGGAGGTAGAACTCTCGACCGAATTGGACGAGGAGATCGCGTTTCATCCCGGGCTGCAGGTGCCAGTCGCGCGTCTGGACCAGGGCGCTAATAAGATCAACGGGATTCCCCTCGGGTAGGTCTATTTTAATTGAACGCTGCGGCCGAACCCGGTCGGTGTATTGGGCGGTCCGAGTCGTGTAATCGAAGATTATCTCAGTATCGGTCGCCCGCTTCGGATCAGCCCCGCTCTCTTGGACGCGGAGCATGCGGCCAGAGGCCTGCTCGATGACGACGGCCGCCTGGTTATCGAAAGCATAGAGCCGACGAACGATGCCGTTCGACTTGGTGTTGGTCGTAATGCGCATCACGTTCACGTCCGCCTGTTGCTCCGCATGCGCGGCAATCGTGAGATCACCAGCGTGCGGGAAAATCGCAAAACTCACCCGGTAGGTAAAAGACTCGCCATCGCGGAAAGCCGTAAAGGGCGCGGCGTAACTGAGCCCAGCCAGCGAGAGGAGAAGGAAAATATTTTGGCCGAGCAAGCGCATCAGAATAAAAGGTCCTCCTAGGTTGAGCCGACGTTTGTTGAGATGGGAAGCTCCATTTGATTTTGTTTTCCGATGGCCCAAGCCTCAATGCCGCGCGCCCGCAAAGTGGCGGCGAATTCCTGAGCGAAGCCGTGCAAGGTATAAACTATCTTGGGCTGAACCCGCTCAACGAGCGCCAGCAAATCGGGGAAATCGGCGTGATCCGAAAGCGGGAAGGCCTCATCACAGCCATAGCGGAATTTCGCACTCGGATCGAGCGCCCAGCCGGTAGCGATCGCGGTGCGTTTGGGATGAATCCATGTCAGCGGGGCAGTCGACGCGGTCGTGGGTGGCGCGATAACCACGTGACCAGCATAGGCGTACTCGTTGAGCAAACTATACGGCGGTAATTTCATGCCCAGCTCTGCATAACGCTTGGTCAAGCGGTGCCCGTGAGCATGCAACATAACCGGCAGACCGGCGCCTCCGACAATTTGCAATAATTCCTGCGTCTTACCCAAGGCATAGCCGTAAAGCACCGGGGTGATTTTGGCGGCCAGCGCCTCGCGACAAAAAGTGATAATCCGCTGCTCAACCTCGGCCGCTGGGGGTAAGACATAGCGCGGCAGTCCAAAGGTAGTCTCCATGATGAGTACATCCGCGCGCGGAGTTTCACACGGTTCTGCCGCGTGGCTCGCGCGAAGTTTAAAATCTCCCGTGTAAAGTAGCGTACCTTGGTCCGTGGTGGCGTGCAGCATCGCTGATCCAAAGATATGGCCGGCGGGAAAAAGCTGAAACTCGGCGCCGAATTCCGCGGCCCAGGGCTGGCGGAAATCAAGGATCGTCTCATGCCGCCGACCGGAGAGCCG
>SXZN01000214.1 GCA_005787865.1 Opitutaceae bacterium
CACCACCGCTAACAAGATTCAGGATTTCCGTAAAATCACCCGCCAGTTGCCTTGGCCAATAAAGCGCATTGATCCCCGCGGCGAACGGCGTCGCAACCAATTCGCTAAAATCATCCACCCGCTTAAGGCGGGGATAGTCGAGCGGAAGCAGCAGGGAATTCATGACACCGCTAGTTAAAAATATAAAAATCAACCTTGTCAGTTTTAACTTTGCGTCGAGCCAACCGGAATTTTTTTACCTAAGTGCGCTCGCAAGCTCCCGTTGCCCGATTTTCTACTTTCCCAATTCCATCTTTTCAGCCGCCGACTAAGTTATCGTAAGTTTTAGTTCACCGCCGCCTTGGCCTGAGCCGAAATAAGCAACGCCGCGTCACACATCGCAGAGCACCACTCCGGCCCGCAAACCCGCAAGTGCATCCGCGTTACGCGGGATGAATTCTTGCCCAACAAAACCGGTGTACCCGGTCGCTAAAATTGCGCGCATGATCGCCGGATAAAATAATTCCTGATTCTCATCCAACTCGTGCCGTCCGGGCACCCCCGCCGTGTGATAATGACCGATATACTGATGATGGCGTTGAATCGTGGCGATCACATCACCTTCCATGATCTGCATGTGATAAATATCATAGAGTAGCTTAAAGTGCTCTGAACCCAAAGCCTGACAGAGCGTCACGCCCCACTCGGTACGATCGCACATGTAGTCCTTATGGTCGACCCGACTATTCAGCAATTCCATGCAGAGCGTAATGCCCAATTTCTCCGCCAAGGGTAAAATTCGCCGTAAGCCCACCGCACAATTAGCTAAGCCTTGGGCATCGGCCATGCCCGCGCGATTGCCGGAAAAACAAATCAAACGAGTTAAACCCGCTGCCGCGGTCGCCTGTAGCTGGACTTCATAGGCGGCGACAAGGGCGTCATGATATTCCAACCGATTCCAAGCGCGCGAAATTCCGCCGACCGCAACGTCACCCACTTTCGTGGTTGGATTGCTCACCAGGGCACACGTAAGACCATGTTTTTTGGCGATGGCGAAATCTTTGGGCTGCAGCAACTCCACCGACGCCAACCCCATCTCAGCGGCGGCCGCACACAGTTGTTCGAGGGGAATCTTGCCGTAGCACCAAGCGCACACCGATTGCTTGATGCGACCCGAGCGCACCGGCATCGGTTGATCAGCAGCTGCGGCCGGCAAAGTCGTCGCCCCAGTCAGCAAAGCAGCTCCGACTCCGAGTTGACTAAGCGCCTGCCGCCGCGTGATCGGTGATGTCATGTCGGGAGGATAAAATAATGATTTTATACATAGCAACTGACAACCCGGCGCGACTAGACCCCCTTCCAGCCACCAAAGCTGCGCTGGATTTTGCGGCCGTCGCCCTACCCTTTCAGCAGCTCTTCCGCGTGAGCCAACGCGCTCTTGGCGTTGCGATCACCCAGCATTCGCGCGAGTTCGCTGACCCGAATTTTGCGATCATCATGAATGGCTTCGATTGTCACCGCCGCGCGCTCCCCGCTCTGATCCTTAGTCACAACAAAATGGTTCTGCGCCTGAGCCGCAACCTGCGGCAGATGCGTGACGCAGAGCACCTGATGACGCTCGGCGATATTCGCCATCTTCTCACCCACGATGCGGCCAATTTCACCGCCGACATTGGCATCCACTTCATCAAAAACCAGCAGCGGCACATCATCAATTTCTGCCAACACTGCCTTGAGGGCCAACATCACGCGGGCCAGCTCGCCGCTCGAAGCGATTCGATGCAACGCCAACGGCGCCTCGCCGACGTTGGGCGAGAAAAGGAATTCCACCCCGACATCGCCCTGCGGTCCTAGCTCCGAGAGTGCCACCAGGTGAACCCGAAAATCTGCTTTCTTAAAGCCGAGCTGCGCCATGACTTTTCCGGCGGCCTTAGCCAACTGCAGGGCCGCTTTTTCGCGAGTCGCGCGCAACTCATGCGCAAATTTCTTCGCCAACGTGTGGGCCTCGGCAAGCTGCTTTTCGAGCTTTGCCAACGTGCCCGCAATATCGCCCTGCATTGCCAATTTCCGCCGCATCTCTTCCCGCGCCACCACCACTAATTCCAATTTAGTCCCGTGCTTACGCTTCACCTCGAGCCAACTATTCATCCGCTCCTGCAGCGCTTCGGCCTGCTCGGGATCAAAATTGAGTGATTGCGCGAGCGTGGAAAATTCAGTCTCGAGATCACCGAGTTCGACGGAGCAAGCCAGCAAGCGCTCGGCCAAGGGTTTACTCGCCGTATCGAGCGACTCCAACTGACGCGCCTGCCGCAGCAACGCCGCCAACGATCCGAGCACCCCGTCGTCACCGCTCAACCCTTGACTGAGGCCGGCGGCTAATTGCGTAATTTCCTGCGCGCTTTGCTGACGCGAAAAATCGCGCTCGAGCGTGGCGAGCGCTTCTTCGGTCAACTCCAGCCCATCCAGCTTGGCCAATTGCGCCCGCAGAAAATCGATCTGCTCCACCGACAATTTCTCTGCTCCCGCCAATCGCGTGCGTTCGTCGACCAATTCACGCCACGCTTGATAATGCAGTCCGTATTTCTGCAGTTCCGCCGCATTTTTGGCAAAGAGATCAAGCAATTCTCGCTGACAGCCTTCTTTCAGCAAGCGGCGCGGTTCGCCGGGACCATGAAAATCAATCCAGTACTCCCCCAAAGCCTGCAAGCCCGCGAGGGTGGCCATACTGCCATTAACCGAAATCCGCGGCGCTTTATCGCGCGGCAGGCTGCGTTTCAGAATGAGCACCCCGTCGTCACACGGGGGCAGATCAAGCGCCGTCAAGGCCGCATCAAGCTTTCGGCTATCAGTAAAAAATAACGCGGCCTCAACTTCGGTCGCGGGAGCGCCTTGGCGGATAATGGTTTTATCGGCCCGGGCGCCGGCCAGCAAAGAGAGCGCCCCCAAGAGAATACTTTTACCCGCGCCCGTCTCACCGGTCACGGCCGTAAACCCTGTCTCAAAGTCCAATTCGACTTCCTCCAGGAGGGCCAGATTACGGATGCGGAGACTTTGCAGCATGACGCAGGTGATTTACTCGGCGTGGCCTTAAATGCACGCGAAAACGCGCCGAAATCCGGCCAAAGAATGATCAAGATTTTTTCTTGCACCGTCCGCCCCGCGTCCTTCATAGATAGCCCTCTGCTGGACCTTTAGCTCAGTTGGTTAGAGCGTTTCGTTGACATCGAAAAGGTCACTGGTTCGAGTCCAGTAAGGTCCACCATTCATTGTCCCACGGCCGCGGGGAGGTCTCAGAGATCGGACTCCTCGCTCGTTACCGCGGACGGGGGATGAGGGACTGGAGAATGCCGGGAGTTTCTAAGTGGGCGCGAATTTGGCTAGCTGCCTCTGGCCCAAGTGTCCTCAGAGGGAACCGGAGCTGATCGCTTTTAAAATGGCCGCGCAGGTGGAGCACGGTATGGTAGGCGGCCCAGTGGCTAAGGTAATAAAACGAGCCGAATAATCGGCTCGTTGGCTGCTCGATCTCGCGCACGATTTGCAGCGCTGCCTCGCGTTCCCCTTTATCGAGATGATCGGCAAAACGAAGCGTGAGCTCAGGCGCGATCATACCCAACGCCACAGCAAATGCCGTGGCCCCGAATTCATGCCCATGCAAGAAGGACTCCATCGAACCACCGGTCATCGCAGCGAATGGCTTGCCTCCCTTGCGGATAGCAGCCAAATACGCAGTCTGCTCGTAGAAATCCCCAGTGTCATTTTTGAATCCCACGAACTGTGGCAGCTCGAGAATCCTTTCGAGCAGACGCACACTCATTCCTCCCGTCAGCCCAGGCTGAGCCAGCGTATAGGCGAAGAGTGGCAAAGGCGAAGCCTCGGCAATCTTCCGGTAATGCTCAAAAACAAGATCTTCAGAGGGAAGCCAGCGCCAGTCTACCTGTAACTTGACAATATCGACGCCACATTCCGCCGCGAACTGCGTAAATTCGATGCAGCGCTGCGTGGACCAATGAAAAGCAGTGCTGGCTATGAAGGTCGCGCGACCGCGGGTCACCGCGGCGACCGCACGGGTCAATTCCATCAGTTCTTCGTCGGACAGCGTCATGAAGTGGGACGTGCCGTAGGTCGTCCAGAAAAGCCGAATGCCGCGGTCAATGAGACTGTCGACCCACCGGCAAGTGGATGCGAGGTCAAGCGCCTCATTCGGGCCAAACGCCGGCATGACTGGCACCAATGGTCCGCGCAACTGCGCAACGATAGCTTGATTATTGCTGCTAGAAAAATTGGTGGGCAAATTCAAAAGGGGTTAAGTGAAATAATTAGTAGAACTTGAAATTTACTGGCGCGCGGAGACGGCGACCTCGCGCTGGTCCGTGATGCTGACCGAAACCTCGCGAACATAGATGGACTTGCGGCCGGAAGGTGGCGTGAACCAAGAGTAGGCAATCAAGAAGCGATCCTTGCCCAAGGGCAGCAGCGAGGTGTAACCACAGGAATCACCCTGTATTTTAGTCGGGTCTGAAATTGGGATTAGCGATTCAGGCTGAGACCAAGTTTCCCCGTTGTCGGTGGAGAAGCGGAGATCAACGCCTGGCCGGCCGGAGCTCAGGACCAAGACGCCGTTCTCAAGTTGCAGCAAACGCGGGAGGACGCCGGTTTCGGTAAAGGCCTTTGGGGCCGACCAAGTAACTCCGATATCCGTGGAGCGCGTAAGGTACATGGGACCGACGCCGTTCCCATCAGTCGTGCGAAGGACACCGAGTAGATCGCCATTGGGCAGCAGCTCTAAGGCGGGCTCGGTAAAACCATCCCGGCGGCGGTCAGGTTCGTTGTAGAGAATGTGACCGGTCTTGCGCCAGGAGCGACCGGAGTCGGTAGAACGGTAGCTGGCCGCAGAGGTGAATGGCGTGGGCTGGCTGCGATGATAATAGGGATAGGTCAGCGC
>SXZN01000215.1 GCA_005787865.1 Opitutaceae bacterium
AGCGCGATGGGGTAGTTGGTCAGCCCAGCCATTAAGGCGGTCGCTAACGCTGCCGTGATCGCCGTGACCGTTACCAGCGCGCCTTGATCCATGCCCGCGTTGGCCAGGATCGCCGGATTGACCGCGAGGATGTAGGCCATCGCGGCGAAAGTGGTGAGGCCCGCTTGGAATTCACGCAGGGGTGTCGTGCGATGCTGGTCGAGATGGAAGAGACGGTTGAGCATGGGTAGATGAGTTATTGGCCCGACGCTGACGGGGGAGTGTTTTCGTAGTCAGTCCAGCCGGCCACGAGCGCATGGACCACGCGGCGACCCACCGCATGGGCCGCCTCGAGGGAGGGGAGATAGGCGGAATATTTACTGCCTTTCTCTCCGTTCATGCTTTCGGCCGCGGATAATTCGGGCGATTGCATATCATAATTGCTCGCGGTCCGCAGGATGAGCGCCCGCCTGACATCGACCTTGCCCGCGCGCGTCAGGTTGGTCAGGGCGCGGAGCGTCCCCGTGTCTTCCATCGCCGTGGTAACATAGTGACCTTGGCCGGCGGTATAATACTGGACCCAGTCGTTGGCCCATTGGTTAAGAAATTTCCCATGCCAGAAAGTGCTCGCCGCGAGGTTGTCGCCTTTGAGGACAAACGGCGCGCGCTGGGCGTTGGGGAAACCGAGGTAGCTTGCGCGACGTTTTTGCATCTCGGGGTTATCGATGAGGGGGGTGTCCTTTGTCAGTGCATACGCCCACTGCACCAAACCTGCTTCCAAGTGATAAACCGAATTGGTGAGCGCCTTGGCCGGCGCCAGGGGCGCTTCATAGGGTGCGGTTTTACCCAAGGGCACAAAGCCCGTCACCCAGCTGGCGGGTTTTTCCCGGGCATCAATCTCGTGTCCGAGATCGCCTTCCACCACGTACTCCGCCCACGCTGCCGAGCCAATGGAGGCATCGGCGGGGTCGATCCCGGCGATGCCCGCGACGAGCCAATAACTTTTGCGCAAATCAAAACGCGGATCCAAGCCCAGCGCCATGATGCTCGCGGCGGCATTGGAGTTGCCGACGCCCGTCACGATTCCAATCACCGAGCCATCGGCGTTGCTGCGCACATCGTGATAGGCCGCGGGCAGGGGAAGCACGCGCGTGAGTTGCTCCCGTTCCACCCAATACTGCAACTCACCCGGGGCGTCTCCCGTATCTTGACCGGGCTCAAACATCGTGACGACAACCACCTTGGGCCGGATAATTTCATCGACTGCAGCCAATCCGCGGTTCGCGGCTAGACTAAGCACTAAAAAAATAACCCCACGGCTCATCGTTAAAAAACTCATAGCAGTAACAATTCTCGAGGATCTTTCCTGCGCCAGCAAATATTATTCCAAAACCTCCCCTGGCTGGCCCTGGTGGCTACTCGTGGCACCGAGGAAAAAGGCAAAAGGTCAGAGGTCAGAGGCTAGAGGTCAGAGGTCAGAGGTGAGAGGTCAGAGGTGGCACCGTTGTTAATTACTATCAACCCGGTGTTCGTCCTCAGTTCTCGCCACTGGCGAAACAAAGGCGAAACAGAGGCGAAAGGTGAGAGGTCAGAGGTCAGAGGTTATAGGGTCTATCCGGATCTTTGTTTCTCGATTTTCTTCTTTCCCCAGTTTCATCTTTTCCTCCCCCTGCCTTGGTTGGTTTTGCGCCTTCTGTGCCTTTTGTGGCGGCCTTAAGGCTTGAGGCAGAGGCGAAAGGCTAGAGGCGGCACCGAGAAGAAAGTTTTAAGCTCGGAACCTTCGCGTCACTTCGTGCCCTTCGCGGTTAAAAAGGCCTTGGTCGATCTGATCCGAACTTAAAACTTACCCCTTAAAACTTAAGCCTAAGCCCCGCGCCCTTCGTGGTTGAAAATCCTTGGTTCCCGACTTGCAGGCTGGCGGCGGCGGGTAAAAGGTCAGGCGTGGTCATCATCGACGCCCATGTGCATCTTTACCCGCCGGAGGTGAACCGCGATCCCGTGGCTTGGGCCGCGGCTGCCGGGGAGAAACATTGGGCCGAACTCTGCACGCGGCGCCGCGCATCGGGTCAAGCGGTGCAGGCTTTTCCTTCCGTGGATCAGCTCCTCCGTGATCTCGACGCCGCGGGCGTGACCAAGGCCATCCTGCTGGGATGGTATTGGAAAAATCACGCGACTTGCGTGCGGCAAAATGAATTTTACGCCGAATGCGTGCGGCAGCATCCCGATCGCCTCGCGGCTTTTGCCGCGGTGCAACCGGCGGCTGGGCCAAGCGCGTTTGCTGAAATACAGCGAGCCGTCGATCACGGTTTTGTCGGGCTGGGCGAACTGTCGCCGCAGGCGCAGAAAATTTCGATCACTGATCCCCATTGGCGCCACATCCTCACGCTCGCCGCTGAACGGCAACTGCCAGTTAATCTCCATGTGACTGATCCCCTGAGTCGGCCTTATCCGGGTCGCGTCGAGACCCCACTCGACGATTTTTTGGACCTCGCCCGAGCTTTCCCCGCCACGCAATTTATCCTCGCGCATTGGGGTGGGGGCTTGGCGTGGTCGCCTGCTGCCGCGGCGCTACCTAACGTTTGGTTCGATACCGCGGCCTCTCCTTTGCTTTACGGGGCGGAGGTCTGGCCGCGCGCGCTCACTGACCGCGTGCTCTTTGGCACCGATTACCCGCTCGTGCTTTATCCGCAAAAAGAATTAGCGCCCACTTTCAGTTGTTTATTGGCCGAAGCCAAAAAAGCTGGGGCCTCTGCGGCGACGCTCGGTGAAAACGCCGCGCGTTTACTCCGGCTGTAATAACCACGGCACGACCGAGCTAGTGGCGCGTGGCAGGATAACTTGCAGGCCAGCGGTCAGGCCGGACGGCAATGACACCGGCAGGCTCAACACGGGTAGTCCACCCAGGCTAGCGGGTGCGGTTAGCGTCAGAATAGTACGCCGCAACTCGGGCGTGCAGTCTGCCTTGGACGGCGCCGCACACGGCACGGCGGGTAAAATCAAAAAATCGTAAACGGAGAAATATTTCTCAAACGCGTGGCGCACTCCGGCCAAGGTGGCGTGGGCCGCTTTGATCTGCTCAGCGGAATAATGCGCAGCCGCACTGAAGCGTTGCCAGATGACGGGATCGTAGTGCTCCCGATACGGCGCCAGCCAGTCGCGGTGCACGAGGTAGGCCTCGCTCATGCCAATCGTGAGATAGGCGTCCACCGCATCGCGCCACGCGGCGAGCAATTCAGCTTGGGTGGCGGCATCGGCCGCGGGGCAGATTTTTTTGGCCGCCGCCGTGCAAGCCTGGTCCGTGACTGCATCTGCCGTTGGGAGCAACGCTGACAAGGGAAGGTAACAACCGCGCAAGTTGGCCGACGGGCTCGCGGGACCGACCAAGGCCTGCCAAGTGGCTAACATCCCTTCGTTAGTTCCGGTGAACCAACCCGCCGTGTCCATCGTCGGGGCCAAGGGAATGGCATCGGCAATCAAGTCCTGGGTCGGAGTGAGGCGAAAACCGTAGAGTCCGCACCACGCCGCGGGCACGCGAATTGAGCCGCCCGTATCGGTGCCAATCGCGAGCGGAATAACCCCCGCCGCCACGAACGCAGCTGATCCGCTGCTGGAGCCTCCGGTTAAACGGTCCGGAAATTGGGGGTGCGGACAGTCGCCAAAGTGAGGATTTTCGCCGGTGAGGCCCGACGCGAATTCCACCAACTGCGTTTTACCGGCGCAACTGGCGCCGAGGGCCCGCAGCCGCCGCACGATGGTGCTGTCCGTGGTCGGGGTGCCGCGCACTTCATTAAGAAAAGTAGAGCCTGCGCGGGTCGGGCTGCCGCCTAAATCAAAAAGATCTTTTAAGAAATAAGGGATTCCGTGCAGCGGGTCGCGCGCGCTTTTCGCCGCTAAGTCCAAGGCTAACTCATGCTCCGGTCGCAACCACGCCAGCGCCGCGGAGCGCAAGGCCGGCGCTAAGGCCGCGACCCGAGTCTGGACTTCGCGCGCTGCTACCGCTGGGGCCAAAGTCGACCAGGCGTTCCATGGCAAAGTGGCTGGCGTTTTTTGGGCGATTGTGTCCATTCAGTGATATTCATGGAGACCGTTCCGCCCATCGTCAAATTTACCTCGCTGCAAAAGCGCTACGGCGTGGGGCCCGTGATCTTGGACGCGATTAACCTGACGGTGGCGCCCCACGATTTTATTTCCTTCATCGGGCCCAGCGGCTGCGGCAAATCAACCATTCTCAAATTGGTGTCAGGGCTGAGCCCCGGGAGTACGGGTGAATTAACGGTCATGGGGGTTAAGCCGCGCGAGGCCCGTGATCGGCAGGCTTTTATTTTTCAGGATGCCACGCTGCTACCCTGGCTCACGGCGCAGTTGAATGTGGAGCTGCCCCTGCGCCTGCGCGGTCGCCCCGAGGCGGAACGGCAGACGATCGCGCGGAAAATGCTGGAACTCGTCGGGCTGGCTAAAGTGGCGGATTATTATCCACGGCAACTTTCGGGTGGCATGAAAATGCGGGTGTCCATCGCCCGCGCCCTGACGCTGGCGCCGCAATTGCTTTTACTCGACGAGCCGTTCGGCGCCCTCGATGAGATGACGCGTAATCGGCTCAATGAGGAATTGCTCGCGGTGCGCGCCGTTGCTCCTTTCACCGCCCTGTTTGTCACGCATTCCGTGAGCGAAGCGGTCTTTCTTTCCAACCGCATCGTCGTCATGGCCGCGAATCCCGGAAGCTTGCACGCGGAGGTCGCGATTGATTTTCCTTATCCGCGACGGCCCGAATTGCGGGGCCACCCCGACTTTCAAGCGAAGGTGAATGAAGTCACGCGCTTGCTGCATGAGGTCGAAATCCCCCCCTCGTCATGAAAAAATCCTTCTCCGTCTCAACTTGGCTGCTCCCCGCCGTGAGTGGGTTAATTTTTATCGGCCTATGGTACAGCGTGCGGGTCGTGAGCGGGCTGCAGAGTTGGATTTTGCCTACGCCGGGTGAAATTATGGCGGCCGCGGTGCATGAACACACGCGCTTGTTGGCGGCGGCCGGTCACACCGCCTTGGGCGCGTTAGGCGGTTTTTTATTGGCGGCAATCTTGGGCTTTTTTACTTCACTCCTGCTGGGGTTATCCAAATCGCTGCGGGCTAGCTTGTATCCTTGGTTGCTCATGCTGCAGATGACGCCGGTGATCGTGTTAACGCCGATTATCATGCTTTGGGCGGGCCCGGGGATGCCGGGGATTATCACGATTACTTGGCTGATTAGTTATTTTCCGATCGTCGCCAACCTGACCCAAGGGTTGCTCTCAACCGACATGAACCACGTGGCGCTCTTCCGCATGTGCAACGCCAACCGGTGGCAAGAGGTCCTGCTGCTGCGCGTACCAGCGGCGCTGCCGTATTATCTCGCCGGCCTCCGGATCGCCGCGACCCTGGCGCCGATCGGGGCTATTTTTGGCGAATACATGGTGGGCAACGCTTCGGGTGGGACGGGCGGGCTGGGGTTTCTGGTGTATAGTTACAATACGCAGATCAAAATCCCGGCGCTTTTCGCTACCGCCTTGACGAGCTGCTTGCTCGGTTTCGTTTTTGTCGCCGCCGTGGCCTGGCTCAACTGGGCCTTACTGCATAAATGGCATGATTCGTTCGAGCGCGCCGATCACTAAGCTGCGACCAATCGGTTCGGTACCTGAGCTGATTTGCTTTATCGTGACATGGTCACAGATTGCTGAGCCCAGCGGCACCCTTAATTTTTCACTTATTTAATCGATGTCAGCTTATCTCCTCAGACTATTTTTTGCGGGCCTAGCGCTGATCGCCACGAGCGGTTGCGGTCAGAAAACCCCCGCCGCCGCGGCCTCGGGCGCGGCCTTGGTTAAAGTGCGGTTCCAGACCGACTGGTTTCCCCAACCCGAACACGGCGGCTATTATCAGGCCCTCGCGAAGGGCTATTACGCGGCCGAGGGACTCGACGTAGCAATTCTACCCGGTGGGCCTAATGCGCAGGTGATGTCCTCGGTCGCCGTGGGGCGCGCCGATCTAGGGATGACCAATGGCGATGATGTCATCGTCGCCGTGGCTCGGGGGGTGCCGATCAAGATGGTCGCGGCGGAAATGCAGCGCGACGCGCAGGGCATCCTCTTCCATGCCGAACATCCGATTCGCTCCCTGCAGGATTTGCAGGGCAAGACCATCATGGCCGGCGCGGGCTCCACGTGGATTGAGGTGGTGCGGCAAAAATTAGGGGTGAAGTTTAATCTGATTCCCCTCGTCGGTGATTTGGCGCGCTTCGTGAATAATCCTGAATTTGTTCAGCAATGCTTCGTGACCAATGAGCCCTATTTTGTGGGCCAACGGGGCGTATCCGTCGGGGCTCTCCTGATCGCCAACGAGACCTACGAGCCCTACCGCGTGATGTTTGCGGGTCAGACTTTTTTGACCCAACACCCGGACGTAGTCGCTAAATTTGTCCGGGCGAGTCTACGCGGGTGGGTTGATTATCTGACGGGGGATCCCGCGCCCGCGAATAAATTGTTGGCGGCCAAGCGGAGCGATCTGACGCCAGAGTTTATGGCCTATAGCATCAAGGCGATGAATGATTATCAATTGGTCCTCGGCAACGCCGCCAAGGGCGAACGGGTGGGGCTACTCACGGCGGCTCGCCTGACCAAGCAGATCGCCTTGTTGCAGGAGATCGGGGTGCTGGATAAACCGGTCGCGGTCAATGAGGTCGCGACGTTTGAGTTTATTCCGGCGCAACCTTGAGCCGATTTCCAAGCAGTCAGTTTAGGATTTAAGCCCGGCGTTAAATCATTTTCTCTCCAATTTCATGAACCACCTCATCGAAGCCAAATTAACCGAACTCGGTCTGCAACTCCCTCAGCCCCCCGCGGCGGCCGGTAGTTATGTGCCGCACATCCGCACGGGGAATCTGCTCTATCTCGCGGGCACGGTGAGCATTTATAATGGCAAGATGACGCATGTCGGGCAGGTGGGGCAGGAGCAAACGGTGCAGACCGCCTACGAGTCGGCAAAAATCTGTGCCCTGAATACGCTCGCCAACCTCAAGGCGGCGACGGGCAGTCTCGATAGCGTGAAACAATTTGTTCTCGTCACCGGGTTCGTGAATGCCGTCAGTGGTTTCACCGAAAGTCCGGCCGTCATCAACGGGGCCTCTGAGCTTTTCGGTCAATTATATGGCGAAGCCGGGAAGCACGCCCGCGCCGCGGTGGCGGCAGCCGGTTTACCGCGCGGTTCCACCGTCGAGATTCAAGTAATCGTCGAACTGAAAGCGTAAATTCTGCGGCCGGCCTCGGCCGGCGGGGTCAGCGCACTATATTCGGCGAACCTTAGAGCTGCTTGATCAGCACCTTGGAATTACGGCCGCTCTCTTCGTAGGCTTTAAGCCGTGACTCAGGGAGGGCGTCCTTTTCCGCTTCAGCAAAGCCGCAGATGGAGGTGAAAAATGAAAAAGCTTGGGTC
>SXZN01000216.1 GCA_005787865.1 Opitutaceae bacterium
CAAGCCGCGCCCTCGGCGAAACTCCACTTAATGGGCATCGTTTCTGATGGTGGCGTCCACGGCATGCTGGAGCATCTCTACGGGATTTTGCGCCAGGCGAAAGCGGATGGGCTGACGTCAGCCCAAGTGTTTATTCATGCTTTTACCGATGGCCGCGATACCCCGCCGCAGAGTGGGCTCGGTTATATTCAGCAGCTAGAAGTTAAATTGCGGGAGATCGGTCTCGGACAGATCGCGACAGTTTGCGGCCGCTTCTGGGCCATGGATCGCGACAACCGCTGGGAGCGCGTGCAAAAAGCCTACGATCTCTTGACGGGGCGTCACGCGATGGCGACGGCCCGCAGCGCGGAAGCGGCCGTGGCTAATTATTACGCGCAGCCACTCAGTCCAACGCAGCAAGGCGATGAGTTCGTGCCAGCGACATGGCTCGTAGATGCCGCCGGCCGACCGCTCGCCACCATCGGCGATGGGGATGCGGTGCTTTTTTATAATTATCGCGGGGATCGTCCGCGGGAGATCACCAAGGCTTTTGTCCTCGATGATTTTAAGGAATTTTCCCGGGGTAAGAAGCTCGATCTCTATTACGCCACAATGACCGAGTATGAGGCCGGCCTGCCGGTTCACGTGGTCTCAGGTAAGCCGGCCGCTTTAAAAAATATCCTAGGACAAGTCGTGAGTGACGCGGGCATCGGGCAATTTCGCTGCGCCGAGACGGAGAAAAATCCGCACGTTACTTTTTTCTTCAATAACTACCGTAGCACACCGTTCCCGGGCGAGGATCGCGCTTGTCCGGCCAGTCCGAAGGTGCCGACTTATGATCTGCAGCCTGAGATGTCTGCGGCCGAGGTGACCGCCGCCGCCGAAGCAGCGATCCTTTCTGGTCAGTATGGTCTCATTGTCGTGAATTACGCTAATCCCGACATGGTCGGCCACACCGGTTCGCTGCCCGCGGCGATCAAGGCCTGTGAAGCGACTGATCGCGGGGTGGGGACCTTGCTTGCTGCACTGGCGACGATGAAGGGTAAAGCCGTGATACTGGCAGACCACGGTAATGCTGAGCAGATGTGGGACCCCGTGAATAACGGGCCGCACACTGCCCACACGCTTAACCTCGTTGAAGTTTTCGTCGTCGGCGCAGGGTATCTCGCCGGTGAGACTAAGCTGCGCTCCGGCGGTCGCTTGGCCGACATCGCGCCTACGGTTCTCCAACTTATGGGGTTGTCCCAACCGATTGAGATGACTGGGCAGAATTTAATTTTAGGTTGATAGGCGCAAGCGCTGGGTGGCCCAATTTTTTTCGGGCGGGCCACCGCCGTTATCCGCTGGGGCGCATAATAAGGGCGTGCCGTCGCGTGTCATAGGGGGTCAAATTCTGATTGCCCCAATTGAGGACGGGTCGTTTGTTTGCGTGTTCTGCCCTATGAAACGCACCCATCATTGCGCCCAGCTCACTCCGTCTGACCTTCACGCCACGGTCTCCCTCGCCGGTTGGGTGGATTCCGTCCGCGACCACGGCGGCATCATCTTCGTCGATCTCCGCGACCGTCAGGGCATCACCCAAGTTAAATTTGATACCAACTTGCGCGCTGAAGCAGCCTTGCTGAAAGCCGAGTCGGTCATCGCAGTCACCGGTAAGGTCGAGTTACGGCCCGAGGCCATGATGAATAAAAATCTGCCGACCGGCCAAGTGGAGCTCGATGCCAGTGAGTTGGTCGTGCACAATATTTCTGAGACCCCACCGTTCCCGCTCACTGACGCGGGTGGGGATAAAGTGAATGAGGATTTGCGCCTGACGTACCGCTACCTCGACCTGCGTCGGCCGAAGATGCGCAAAAATCTGCTGACCCGGCATCGGGCGACCAAAGCGGTGCGCGATTATTTTGATGCGCAGGAATTTATTGAGGTCGAAACACCGGCGCTGTTCAAGAGCACGCCGGAGGGAGCGCGGGAGTATCTGGTGCCATCACGCATTCATCCGGGGGAATTCTACGCTCTCTCGCAGTCGCCCCAGCAATTTAAGCAAATTCTTATGGTGGCGGGCGTGGAAAAATATTTTCAAATCGCCCGCTGCTTCCGCGATGAGGACTTGCGCTCGGATCGACAAATGGAGTTCACGCAGATCGACGTCGAAGCTTCCTTCATCGACCGCGAGGGTATTTACACGCTGTTCGAAGGGATGTTAAAAAAGGTTTGGCAGGAAGTATTACAGCATGATTTGCCGACGCCATTCCCGCGCCTCGCCTACCATGATGCGATGAATCGTTATGGGGTGGATAAGCCTGATACGCGCTTCGCGCTCGAGCTCGTCGATCTGTCAGACACCTTTAAGACCTCCGGCTTCAAGGTTTTCGCCTCGACCATCGCGTCGGGCGGCTGCGTGAAAGCGTTTAACGCTAAGGGGCTCGCTGATATCACCCAGGGTGAGATCGGGGCGCTCGAGGAAATCGCCAAATCGCTCGGCGCCAAGGGGCTCGCTTTTATCAAGGTCGAGGCCGGTGAGTGGAAGTCGCCAATCGTCAAATTCTTCTCCGAGGCCGAAAAAGCGGCGCTCACCCAAAGATTATCGATCGCTGATGGGGACATTGTTTTCTTCGCCGCAGCGACTTGGGATCGGGCTTGCGCGATTCTTGGTCGGACCCGCTTGGAGGCGGCGCAGTTGCTCGTCAAGCGCGGCCGCCTGACGATCCGCGCTGATCAATGGAATTTCCTTTGGGTGGTTGATTTTCCGCTGATGAGCTATGACGAGGAAACCAAGCGTTACGTGGCTACCCATCATCCGTTCACGGCGCCTGTGCCGGAGGATGCCGTGCTGATCGATAGCGATCCGAAGGCAGTGCGCGGCCAACATTATGATGTGGTCCTTAATGGGATGGAGCTCGGCGGTGGTTCCATCCGGATTCATCAGCCAACGCTGCAGAAAAAGATTTTTGAAGATGTGCTAAAAATCCCGGCGGACGTCGTGGAAAGCCGCTTCGGCTATATGCTCAAGGCCTTTACCTATGGGGCTCCGCCGCATGGCGGCATTGCCTTCGGGCTCGATCGCATGGTGGCATTGCTGTGCGGTACCACCAGTATTCGCGACGTCATTGCCTTTCCAAAGACGCAGAAGGCTCAAGATTTGATGGCGCAAAGCCCGACTCCGGTCACGGCCAAGCAACTGAAGGATCTGCACATCCAGACCGTGATCCCGCCACAGTAAGTCTTGCGCTGCGGGCGCAATCGGCAAAAACTGAATTTCTTCCCTCTTATTTTATGAAACTCATCACTGCCATCATTAAGCCCTTTAAATTGGAAGCCGTGAAGGAAGCACTCACTGCCGTTGGGGTCGAAGGCATGACCGTCACCGAGGTGAAGGGCTTTGGTCGGCAGAAGGGTCACACGGAAATTTATCGGGGCAGCGAGTACACGGTCGATTTTTTGCCCAAGGCCAAAATTGAAATCGCGGTGGCGGATGAGCTCAAAGACAAGGTAGTCACCGCCATTGCCCAAGCCGCTAAGACAGGCAAAATTGGGGACGGGAAGATTTTTGTGACGCCGATTGAGGATATGATCCGCATTCGCACGGACGAGCACGGCGACGCGGCCATTTAAAATTATTAGCCAGCCGCTTTGGGCGCCAGCGCCGGTCACTCTAGGAGGACCGGCTTTTTTGTGCCCACTTAGCTGCTCTGGATTGGGCCCAAGCGATCAGTCGCTTTTGGTGCCAGGTACGGAGCTTGCTCCGAGGCCTTTAGCTAATGCCGCGGTGCCACGGGGCCGGAAAAAATTACGGCTACCTTATCTATTTTTTATGCATGGCACCATAGTTGCTGAAGAAGGTGACCACACCTTATGAAAATAAAATTATCTCGCTTACTCCGTTTCGCCACCTTCGCGGGTCTGGCGTTGCTGGCAACGCAGACCGCGTTGGCAGAAACTAACGTCGTGGCTCCCGCGGCGCCGACTTCTGACGAGCGCATCGCTGCGCTGGAGGCCTATATTAACAATACTGATCCGGGCAAATCGCTCACCGGCGTGGCTGGTCCGGGTCACAACGCGTGGATGATGACGAGCGCCGCGCTGGTGCTCTTCATGACGCTGCCGGGTTTGGCGCTGTTCTATGGCGGGTTGGTCCGTACTAAAAATGTGCTTTCCGTCATGGCGCAATGCTTGGGCATCGCTGGTCTGGTTACCATCCTGTGGTGGGCCTTCGGTTACAGTCTCGTCTTCGGGAAAAATTTCGACAGCCCATTTTTGGGCGGCTCGGAATTTTTCTTTTTTAAGGGCGTCGAGAGCGCGACAAATACCGATTATGCTTATTGGGTCTCGCATAATGTTTTCGCGATTTACCAACTCATGTTCGCGATCATTACCCCGGCCCTCATTGTCGGCGCCATCGCGGAGCGTCTGAAATTTTCTGCGCTCATGATTTTTGTCACGGTCTGGATGTTCGTGGTTTATTTCCCGCTGGCGCACATGATCTGGGGCGTCACGGGTTATATGAACGGTGTCTGGAATGCGGGCGCCGCGATTAAGGCCATCGATTTTGCCGGCGGCACTGTGGTGCACATGTCTTCAGGGTGGTCGGCCTTGATTCTTTGCTTAATTCTAGGACCGCGGCTGGGTTTCGGAAAAACTCCCATGCCGCCCCACAGCTTGGTGCTGTGCATGGTGGGCACTGGCATGCTGTGGGTGGGTTGGTATGGCTTTAATGCTGGCTCGGCCGCCGGCGCCGACGGCGTGGCGGCGAATGCCTTCACCACAACGACGCTCGCGACCGCCGTAGCCTCCTTCACGTGGGCGGCACTCGAATATAATACCCGCGGCAAAGCCAGCGTGCTCGGCTTTTGCTCCGGGGCGGTCGCTGGGTTGGTGGTGGTGACCCCGGCGTGCGGTTTTATCACCAGCACCTCTGCGGTTTGGGTCGGCCTGCTGGCCGGCGCGATTCCCTTTCTTGCCTGTACCAAATTGAAAGGCTGGCTCAAATATGATGATGCGCTTGATACCTTCGGCGTGCACGCCGTCGGCGGCACCTTGGGGGCTTTGCTCACCGGCATTTTCGCCACGGCTTCGGTCAATGGAAACCTCAATACTAATCTCCAGGCTATCGTCGGTCACTCCCTCTGGTTAGAGCAGCTGAAAGCCATGGGGCTGACCGTGGTGCTTTCGGTAGTTTCAACGGTGATCATTGCGTACGCGATCAAAGCCACGATCGGTCTGCGCCCTGATCTCGAGGATGAGCAAACGGGCCTCGATCTCACTGATCACGGCGAGGAAGGCTACATCTACGAAGCAAAATCATAAGCCCTTAACTTAATTATATTATGAAACTCATCATCGCCATTATCAAACCATTCAAACTCGACGAAGTGAAGGAAGCGCTCGGCGCCGTCGGTATTCAGGGCCTGACGGTCACCGAGGTCAAAGGCTTCGGCCGGCAGAAAGGTCACACGGAAGTTTATCGTGGAAGCGAATACACGGTGGATTATCTGCCCAAGGTGAAAATTGAATTAGCCCTCTCGGACGACTTAGTGACTAAAGCCATTGGGGCTATTAGCACGGCCGCTAAGACGGGTAAAATTGGCGACGGGAAAATCTTCGTGCTGCCGTTGGAGGATGTCATCCGCATCCGCACTGACGAGCACGGTGAAACGGCCGTTTAATTTTTGGGGGAAGTAGTCAATCAGCCGGTCTCCGCAGGGAGGCCGGCTTTTTCTTTGATAAATGCCGCGAGCTGCCCATTATTAGTTCTTCGTAATGGCTTCATCATTGGCGCTTAAAATTTTAGATTCCCATACTGGAGGTGAGCCGACTCGGCTCGTGCTCGCGGGTGGTCCAGAGCTGGGCCCGGGTCCACTCGCGGAGCGCGTTAAAATATTTCAGACCCAGTACGACTCCTTTCGATCGGCGATTGTCAACGAGCCCCGCGGTTCGGCCGTGATGGTAGGGGCGCTGCTCTGCGCCCCCCATGATCCTAGCTGCCAGTTTGGCGTTATTTTTTTTAATAATGTAGGCTACCTCGGCATGTGCGGGCACGGCACGATGGGCCTAGTGGTGTCACTGGCTCATCTGGGCCGACTCCAGCCTGGCCTGGTGCGGATTGATACGCCCGTGGGCCCCATCGAGGCGATCCTGCACGCTAATGGAGAAGTCTCGGTGACTAATGTTGCGAGCTACCGCCGCGAGCACGGGCTCAAGCTGGCTTTGCCCAGCGGTGGGCACGTGACGTGCGATCTCGCTTGGGGCGGCAATTGGTTTTGCCTCATCGAGCAGCACGGACTGACCCTCACCTTAGCTAATCTAGCTCAACTGATGGATTATTGTTTGCGCATTCGGGCCGCACTCAAAGGCGCAGGATTGCCTGAGGTTGATCACGTCGAATTGTTCGAACGTTCAGCGCGCGCGGGGGTTGATAGCAGGAATTTTGTTCTGTGTCCGGGCCTCGCTTACGATCGTTCCCCTTGCGGCACGGGCACGAGTGCCAAACTCGCTTGCCTCGCCGCTGACGGTAAGCTGGCCCCCGACGTGGCGTGGGTGCAGGAAAGCATTGTCGGCAGCATTTTTCGGGCAACATACTCTCGGCGCGGGGAGGAAATTATTCCCACCATTACGGGATCAGCTCATGTCATGGGGGAGGGCACGCTGATCTTGGATCCCCAGGATTCTTTTTGTTGGGGCTTTCCGGCCTGATGATCGTTAATCAGCCATTCTATTTAAGTTATGCGTGAATCAAAATCAGTAATCGTCTGCGGCGGAGGCGTTGTGGGCCTCTGCTGTGCCTATTATCTAGCCCGTGAGGGTCGCGCTGTCACCGTGCTGGAACGCAATGGGGAAGTGCGTGATCATTGTGCGCTCGGCAGCGCTGGTTATGTTTCGCCGAGTCACGTCATTCCCCTGGCGGCGCCGGGCATGGTGTGGCAGGGCCTGAAGTGGATGCTCAATCCGCGCAGTCCTTTTTATATCAAGCCGCGCCTCGATAGCGATCTGCTCCGCTGGAGTTGGCTTTTCATGCGCTCCGCCAATCGGGCCCACGTGGAGCGCGCTGCGCCAATTTTGCGTGATCTCTGTGTGGCCAGTCGCGCACTTTTCGAACAATTGGACGATATTACCGGTCATGCTTTTGAGTTTAAAAAAGAGGGCCTGCTCAATCTTTGTAAAACAGCGGCCGGCCTAGATCACGAAGCCCACGGCCTCGCCCGCCTTGCGAATGAACTCGGTGTTGAGGCCCAAATCTTAAATGCCGCGCAGACTGCGGCCCTGGAGCCGGGCATTAAACTGGATGTCGCCGGCTCAGTCTATTTCCCGATTGATGCTCACCTGACGCCGTGGCGTTTCGCCCAAACCCTGACGGCTTTGCTCAAGGAGATGGGGGTGCGCTTCCAATGGAATACGACAGTTTTTGGTTGGCGAACTGAAGCCGGACGGATTGCCGCGGTCCAAACCACGGCGGGTGATTTACTCGCCGATGAATTTGTTCTCGCGGGCGGTTCGTGGGCCCCTGCGATGCTGACGGGTTTGGGCCTTCGGTTGCCGTTGCAAGCCGGCAAAGGCTATAGTCTTACTTTGCCGCAGCCGCGCTTTAAAGTTACCAAGCCCATGATTTGTACGGAGCGCCGGATCGCGGTAACGCCCATGGGGGACACCCTGCGTTTTGGTGGCACCATGGAGTTGAGTGGCATTAACCACCACGTGCGGCTGGAGCGGGTGCAGCAGATTATTGATTCTGTGCCGCTTTATTTTCCCGAACTCACGGCCGCAGATTTTTCCGGGATTCAGCCTTGGCATGGTTTGCGACCAGTGGCCCCTGACGGCATGCCTTATGTGGGCCGCTTTAATCGTTATCGAAACCTGACGGCGGCTTGTGGCCACGCCATGTTGGGGGTCACGATGGCGCCCATCAGTGGCTTGCTCGTAGCTGAAATTCTCGCCGGTCGTAAACCCTCGGTAGCTTTGCAGATGCTCGACCCTAATCGATACGCCTAACTTTGCTAAAACCACCCCGTGAGAGGCCCGCTTTTTCGCAAAAAATAAAACGCTTATGAATTGGAAAGGTGTTATTCCCGCCATCACGACCAACCTCGCGGCTGACCTCACCGTCGACCATGCCGCGCTCGCCGTTCATTGCCGGTGGATGATCGATAGTGGCTGCACCGGGCTCGTCGTTGGCGGTTCCTTGGGAGAAGCGGCGACGCTCAGTTTTGAGGAGAAGATTGCGATTGTTCGTACGAGCGTTGCGGCTGTGGCGGGACGCGCCCCCGTGGTGCTGGGTATTGCTTCCCTGAGCACGCTGGAAGCGGTGGCGTTAGCGCAAGCGGCCGAAGAGGCTGGCGCGCAGGGTCTGATGGTCCTGCCGCCTTATGTTTATTCCAGCGATTGGCGTGAAATGAAAGCACACGTCAGCGCCGTCATTGCCGCGACCAAGCTTTCTTGTCTGCTGTATAATAATCCCCCCGCCTACAAAACTGATTTTCTGCCAGAGCAGATCGCTGAACTAGCTAGTCTGCATCCTAATTTGCACGCGGTGAAAGAATCCAGTGGTGACACTCGCCGGGTCACCGCAATTCAAGCGGCGGTTGGCCCTCGCTTGGCGGTCTTAGTGGGAATGGATGACGCCATTGTTGAAGGCATCTACGCTGGCGCGGTGGGCTGGATTGCTGGGTTAGTTAATGCGTTTCCGGTTGAATCGGTGGCGCTTTTTAATTTGGCCAGTCGTGGCGAGAAGGCGCGGGCGGCGGCGCTCTACGCTTGGTTTCTCCCGCTGCTCCGCCTCGATACCGTGCCCAAATTTGTTCAGCTGATTAAATTGGTGCAGGCCGAGGTTGGCCGCGGTACGCCGTATGTTCGTGCTCCGCGCTTGGCCTTGGCCGGGACTGATCTGGCCGCGGCGCGGGCGGTGTTGACGGCGGCCTTGCAACTTCCTCCGGCTTTGTGAGGAGGCCTTTTAACTCGCCGGGCGCCGAGTTGATGGCCACCTTTGATGTCGTCTATGAAACCTGATGGAAGTTCTCTGATTGGTTTTGGTTCCAGCGCGCCTGGTGGCGCGGAGTTTTTGGCGTTTGATCCCGCCCGCGGAATCTCCCTAGAGCCAACTTTCTGCTCGGCAACGGGCCACGATCTCGAGCGGGCCGTGCAATTAGCGGCTGCCGCTGCGCCGCTTTGGGCCAAGCTTTCTGGGGCGCAGCGCAATAAGTTTTTACGCACCATTGCGGATAATCTTGAGAAAAAATCGGCGGATCTCGTCGCGCGGGCCCAACAAGAAACCGCCTTACCGGAAGCGCGTTTGAAAGGAGAAATTTCGCGGACGGCTGGTCAGTTGCGTCTTTATGGCGAAACCGCTGAGCGCGGTGATTGGCTCGATGCACGCATTGAGACGGCGCAGCCAGAGCGTCAACCGCTGCCCAAACCCGATCACCGCTCTTTGCTGCGTCCCTTGGGCCCCGTCGTCGTATTTGGTTCTAGTAATTTTCCGTTCGCCTACTCGGTGGCGGGGGGCGACACCGCCTCCGCTTTTGCCGCCGGTTGCCCAGTGATTGTGAAGGCGCATTCTGCCCACCCTGGCACGAGCGAGCTTGTGGGCCGATTGATTCTCCATGCGGTCCGAGATTGCGGCCTACCGGAGGGCACCTTTTCTCTGCTATTTGATGCTGGCTTGACCGTCGGGCAAGCGCTCGTGCAGCACCCTTTAATTAAAGCGGTTGGTTTTACGGGATCCCTGCGCGGCGGTCGTGCGCTAACGGATCTGGCCGCCGCCCGCCCCGAGCCCATTCCCGTCTATGCGGAGATGGGCAGTATTAATCCGGTTTTCATTTTACCGGGCGCGTTGGCCGAAAGATCGGCTGCGCTCGTGGATGGACTGCATGCGTCCGCTACGGTGGGGGTCGGCCAATTTTGCACCAATCCCGGTTTGATCGTGCTGGTCCGTTCGACTGCGGCGGAAGATTTCTTAAAAAATCTAGGGGTAAAATTAGCCGCGACTCCCGCCGCCGCGATGTTGACGGCCGCAATCTGTGCTAATTTCAGGAAAGGGGTGGCCGCCCGCGCTCGCATCACAGGAGTTCGCCCGCTAGCTGCCCCGTCGGCTGATGACGCGCGGTTGTCGACGGTCGCCGCTCCGGTTTGGTTTGAAACTTCGGCGCAGGATTATTCGAGTAATTCAAATTTAACCGAAGAGATTTTTGGCCCGAGCTCTTTAGTGGTGTGGTGTAAAGATTCTGCGGAAATGTTGGCGGTGGCGCATGACCTTTCCGGCAATCTCACGGCGACGTTGCACGCCGGCACGGCGGAAGTCGCCGTGCAAGGGGCGCTGCTTGATATTTTAGCGAACAAAGCTGGCCGGGTGATACTAAATGGATTTCCGACGGGACTCGAAGTGAGCTCTGCGATTGTCCACAGTGGACCGTATCCTGCCACCAGTGATGGTGGCCGCAGCACCTCAGTCGGCACACGGGCTCTCACCCGCTGGGTGCGGCTTGTCTGTTATCAGAATTTTACCGAGGGATTGCTGCCACCAGAATTGCAAAATGCGAATCCCCAGGGCCTGCGTCGGTTGGTCAATGGCGCGTGGACTAACGGCATAATTTGAGGCCAGCAATTTTGTTGGCACAATCGGCCCCGTATCCACGCTGCGTTCGTTACAGCTTGGCGGCGGCGTGTCGAATCGCACGCTGGTAGGCGGTGAGTCCGGGATCTTCTGTC
>SXZN01000217.1 GCA_005787865.1 Opitutaceae bacterium
GAAGGAGCCCTCCGGCAAGAGACAGCCCGCATTATGCAGGTGTTAGAGCATCGGGCGGCACCGTCGCTGCCTAAAGTATAATTTGTGCAAGCCGTTATGAGTCGCCCCGCATTTCTGAGCAACTGGGCGTTGCTGGCTCCTCGCGTATTTTATTTCCTGTGAAAAAAAAGTCACCACTGGTGGTCGTGCCCACGGCGATTGTGACCGAATGGTTTCAGCCATTTACGGCTTATCTCACCAAAGAGCGGCGCTATTCGAATTACACGGTGCGCAATTATTACCAGGCCTTGGTCGATCTCTATGGCTGGCTCCAACAGACGAAACGAACGACCCAAGGATTCGCGCAACTCTCGCCCCGTGATACCCGGGATTTTATTATCGAGGCCCAGCGGCGTTTTAACCGACGCACTCTGCATAATCATGTGGCGGGATTGCGGACCTTTTTCCGCTATTGGCTGCAGCAAGGGAAAGTGACCCGTAATCCATTCGTCGGGGTACCGTTGCCCAAATTAGAACGGGCATTGCCGAAATTTTTAACCGAGACGCAAATGGCTCTGCTGTTAAGTGGCCCGCAAAAATTACTCAGCGCCGGCAGCTTAGACGCGGCGAGCGCTTGGCGTGATCGGCTCGTGCTGGAGTTGCTTTATGGCGGCGGCTTTCGCGTTAGTGAACTGGTGGCCTTGCGCTATGCCGCGATCGATTTTGAGTCGGGCACTGCCCGCGTCGTCGGGAAAGGGCAGAAGGAGCGCATCTGCCCCCTAGGCGCAGTGGCTTTGGCGGTCTTAAAGAAATTCCGCGAAACTTATGCGCCGCAGGCTGACCCGCAAGATCCCCTCATTACCGTGACCGCCCACCAACGCATGACGGTACGGGCGGTTCAGCTGCTGGTTAAGAAATATCTAGCGCTCGCCGATCTACCGATGGATATCTCGCCGCATAAACTACGCCACTCTTACGCCACGCACTTGCTTAACTCCGGCGCTGATTTAAGGGCGGTGCAAGAGCTGCTTGGGCATGTTAACTTAACCACCACGCAGATTTATACGCACACGAGCGTTGCGCGTCTGAAAGAAATTTACGCCAAGGCGCACCCGCGCGCGTAAGCTTGAGGAGGCGTTACAGGTTCTTAATCGCTTGGGTAATTACTTCGCAGGCGCGATCAATCGCCGCCCCTTCATGCGCGGTACTTAAAAACCACGCTTCATAAGCGCTGGGCGGAAGATAGACCCCTTGGTCTAAGCAATTCTGGAAAAATTTACTGAATAATTTGGCGTCCGAGGTGAGCGCACTGGGTAGATCGCGCACCGGCGTCGACGTGAAAAATAAACTAAACATGGAGCCCACCTGCGGCGCTTGGAGCGCGATACCCTTAGCTTTGGCGGCCGCGCTTGCCGCCGCGCAAACTTGTCGGCCCAGTGCATCGAGGCGCGCGTAAGGTTTTAATTCGGCGAGCATTTGCAGTGAGGCAATGCCCGCCGCCATCGCGAGCGGATTTCCGCTGAGCGTGCCAGCGTGGTAAACGGGACCGAGCGGGGCTAATTGGTCCATCACCTCGGCGCGTCCGCCGAAAGCGCCCACTGGCAGACCGCCGCCAATAATTTTGCCCAAGCAGGTCAGGTCAGGCGTGATATTTTCGAGTTCTTGTACGCCGCCGGCGGCGAGGCGAAACCCTGTCATGACTTCGTCAAAAATTAATAAAGCCCCCTGAGCGGTGCAGGCTTGGCGGAGGTGCTGATGATAGCCGGCATCGGGCTTAATAAAACCCACGTTGCCGATGTAAGGTTCAAGAATAACGCCCGCAATTTTCCCGGGATTAGCCGCGAAGGCGGCATCAATCGCGGCCGTATCGTTATAGGGTAGCACGATCGTTTCTTGCGCAAAGGCGGCGGGAATGCCGGCGCTGTCGGGATAGCCGTGGGTGAGGGCGCCCGAGCCCGCTTTGATCAGGAGCGAGTCCGAGTGGCCATGATAACAACCGGCAAATTTAATAATTTTATCACGTCGGGTGAACCCCCGGGCTAGGCGGATAGCGGACATCGTGGCCTCAGTGCCGCTGCTGCACAGGCGAACTTTTTTGATGGAGGGAAAAAACTGCACGATCAACTCCGCCATGGTGACCTCCGCGGGATTGGGGGTGCCAAAACTCGTGCCTCGCTCCAGCGCAGCCGCAATCGCGGCTTTGATGCGCGGATGATTATGCCCGTGAATGGCTGGACCCCACGTGCCCACAAAGTCGATCAACTCACGACCATCGACGGTGGTGAGCGTGGCGCCGTGCGCCGCCTGCGTAAAAAATGGCGTGCCACCAACAGAGCGAAAAGCGCGCACAGGCGAATTAACCCCACCGGGCATAAGTTGCAGCGCCCGCGCGAAGAGTTGGTCAGAGAGTGGAGTGGCCATACAATAGGCGGGGTTCGATTAACTAACGTATTTTTGGACGATCGGAATGCGCCGGCCGACGCCAAAGGCTAGCGGCGTGATCTTCAGACCGGGAGCAGCCTGCTTACGTTTGTATTCATTCAGATCAACTTTACGCACGACCTCGTTCACAATCGCGGCGGAAAATCCCTGTGCGACTAAGTCCGCGCGCGCTAGGCCTTCCTCCACGTAACCCTTCAGAATGGCGTCGAGCATTTCATAGGGCGGCAAACTATCCTGATCGGTCTGGTCGGGCCGCAATTCTGCGCTGGGTGCCTTTTCGATACTACTCACGGGAATGATTTCTCCGTGACGATTAATCCAGCGAGAGAGGGCGTAGACCTGCATCTTAAATACATCGCTAATGACCGCGAGGCCGCCGCACATGTCACCATACAGGGTGCAATAGCCGACCGCCAATTCACTCTTATTGCCGGTCGTGAGAAGGAGCGCGCCAAATTTATTGGAGATCGCCATCAAGAGCAACCCGCGCGCGCGGGCTTGGATGTTTTCTTCAGCAATATCGCGGGCTCGGCCGGTAAAAATAGGCGCCAGGGTCTGCTCGGCGGCGGCGACGGTATCCGCAATGGAGAGCGTGTGGTATTCGATGCCGAGTTGCTGCGCCAGGATCCGCGCATCATCTTTGCTGTGCTGACTGGAAATTACCGATGGCAGACTAACGCCGATCACATTTTTTGGGCCTAAGGCTTCGGCGGCAATGACGGCGGTTAACGCCGAATCGATGCCCCCAGAAAGCCCGAGCAACGCCTTTTTAAAACCGGTTTTCTGAGCGTAATCGCGAACCCCGAGCACGAGGGCATCGTAAATATCAGCGAGTTCTTCCTGTTCAAAAGTCGCGTGGCGATAAGGTACTTGAGTCGCGGTCGCCTCGCCAATGGTAATGACTTTAAGTTCTTCGCGAAAGGCGGCCAGGCCACCGAGAATTTGCCCGCGGGCGTCGCAGGCCACACTGCGGCCATCAAAGATGATCTCGTCATTGCCCCCGATCGCATTGACGTAGATGACCGGACAGCCGAGTTGCCGCGCGGTGTCGCCGATGAGCTGATGGCGCAGGCTATCTTTACCATGATGCCACGGACTAGCCGAAAGGTTTACCAGCAAATCGCAACGTTGGGCGGCGAGCTGCTGCACGGGCTCCAAGCCATGATATAAACGTCGCGTTGAAATCATCGCGTGGGTCCAAATATCTTCGCAGATGGTTAGGCCGATACGGTGGCCCTTGAACACGACCACCGTCGGTTCCGCCGCTGGTTCGAAGTAACGGTCTTCGTCAAAAATATCGTACGTGGGTAGCAAACACTTACGCGCCGAAGTGAGAATTTTACCTTGGTGGCAGAAGGCGGCTGCGTTGTAGGCGGCTCGACCTTGACCCGTTTGATTAGCCTCGGTGTAGCCGACGATCGCCGGCACCTCACCGATCTCGGCGGCGATGGCCTGGGTGGCTCGTTCTACATCGGCAATGAAGCGCTTTTTAAATAAAAGATCGCGTGGTGGGTAGCCCGAAACAGCGAGTTCGGGATAGAGCACCAGCTCCGCACCTTGAGCAACGAGCGCACGGTAAGCTTCGAGGATACGGCGACTGTTGCCGGCGAGGTCGCCGACGACGGTGTTGATTTGAGCTAAGCCAATACGCATGGGATAAAATATGACTTTGAGGGCAAAGTGCTGAACTGCAACCTCAAGCCACCGTTTTACCGAGGACTTTTTCATTGCGAGCACTCCGGCAACCAAGCAATCCAGTGGAACACGGTGGCCTGATTCAGGCCTGCCGGCTGATCGATCAATGAATTTGCCCGAAAAACGCCTTATCCTCGCCTCCGCCTCACCGCGGCGGAAAGAGCTGCTCGCCTCGCTCGGGGTTGAGTTTGAGATCATCCCCGC
>SXZN01000218.1 GCA_005787865.1 Opitutaceae bacterium
GCTCGAACTTTACACTGAGCTCGATCGCCGCGAGCGGGCGCGGATCGTTTCGCTTAAATTGGCGCAAGTCGGTTTGGCGGGCTTGGAGGATTATTACCCGGTCGAGTTGAGCGGGGGCATGAAGCGGCGGGCTGGTCTCGCCCGCGCGTTGGCCTTGGATCCGGCCATCGTATTTTTTGATGAACCCTCGGCTGGGCTCGATCCCATTACGTCGCTCAAGCTGGACGAATTAATTCGGCAGATCCGCGATACCCTGGGGACAACCATCGTCATTGTTTCGCATGAGCTGCCCAGTATTTTTGATATTGCCGACCGCGTGGTCATGATCGACGCCGGCGCGCGGGGCGTGATTGCCGAGGGCGAGCCCAACCAATTGCGCGAGGCCAGTCCGGATCAGCGGGTACGGGAGTTTTTGAATAGACGTGTGGCCGCGGTTCAGCAACAACAGGGGCTCCTTCACCCGTGAAAATGAAACCCAGTCCAGTCACCGTTGGTTTATTCGTCCTTGGGGCAATGCTCTTGGCGGTAATTTCTTTTCTGTCTTTTGGGGGCACGAATATTTTTTCTAAGCCTTCGCGCTTCATTATTTATTTCGACGAGTCGGTCAGTGGACTGGACCCGGGCGCCTCGGTTAAGGTCAACGGCGTCCGCATCGGCCGGGTCGCGGCGATCAGTGTCCGGTATGACCAGTCCAGCAAAGAGGCGCTGACGCGAGTGATCTGCGAGATCGACCGCAATATTTTGACGAACAGCACCGGGGGGCCGATCGATTTGACGATTTCGGCTGAGCTCCAAGGGTTGATTGATCGCGGTTTGCGGGCGCGCTTGAGCCTCACCGGCATCACGGGGCTTTTGTTTGTGGAGCTGCGGTTTGAAGATGCCCAGCTGTACCCAGCCAGCCGGCGTTATTCCGCTGATCAATACCCCATTGTGCCCTCGATCGCTTCGCCGATCTCCGAGGTGCAGCAGAGCATTCTCGAAATTGTCGCCAATATTAAGAAGGTCGACTTCGCCACGCTGTCCAAGGAGCTCAAGGCGCTGCTCGTGACAACTAAACAAAAAGTGCAGGACCTTGATCTTAAGGCACTGGCTGAGCGCCTAGGCCGATCAGCTGATGCGGTTAATAATTTTGTGAGCACGCCCGATGCGCAAAAGGCTTTTGCGAATCTTAATCACGCTTTGACGGAAACCCGCGCGGTAATGGCGAAATTGGATCACCAAGTCGGCCCCGTGAGTGATGAGTTAAAGAAAACACTCGCGGATGCACAGGGGGCCTTGCAGTCCCTTGATGCCGCTGCGACCACGACCAGGAATTTTGTACGCGATCAAGGTTCGGTGGGTGATGACGCGGCGCTGGCCTTGCGCCAAATAGCGGACGCGGCGGTCGCCCTCGAACGCTTAGCCGATGCGATCGATCGCAATCCCAGTTCACTCTTGGTGGGTAAAAAGAAAGCTACGCTCGAATAGTTATGAAAAATTTCCTGCGCTCCCTCGGCCTGACCGCGCTCGCGGCCACCTTATCTTCGTGCAATCTGTTGGTGCCTCGGGCTGACCCGGTGCGCCATTTCACGCTCAGTGCCCCTGCAAACCTGGCTCCGGTGCAGCAGGGCACGTTGGTGCGGCCGGTGCTCTTGGCCGGACATCTTCATGGCCGGCAGATGGCGGTCCGAGTCGGTGAACATGAGGTAATTTATTTAGCTGATGTGCGTTGGGCCGAGTCGCTTGATTCAGCTATCACGCAATTGCTGCGCTCTCGGCTTGGTGCCATCAGCAGCGGGGTGACCGTTACCGTGGAAGTGCAACGCTGTGAACTTAACCGCGCGCATGGCAATACGGTGCAGTTGGCCGCGACTTATGCGATTTTACCTGCTGATGGGAGCGCCGTGACCGCCCAGCGCGGCAGCTTTACTACGACTGCCCGCGTGTGGGCAGGACGGGATTTTGAAGTTTTAGTTGGATTGCTGCGCGCCGCTATCGGCGATTTCAGTGAGGCCATTGCCGTCGCTGTCGTAGAAAAAAAGAGCTAAGTTTGTAGACCGTCCCTTGATGACGGGGCTGGCCGCGAGGAGTGGCCGCTGCTTCGGGTACCGCCGCGGATTGAACTCCGGCTCGGGTCTTATTACTCAGACCAGCAGCGGCCATAAAAAAGGCCGTCACAATACGCGACAGCCTTTGCTCAAAGTTTATTTTTAAGCGGGATTAATGCTTATCGATATTCTTCGTTGGTCAGCGCGTTGATGATTTTGAAATTCTCCACGTGGTAGTTGGGATCAGCCCGAAAGGCCAATTTCACGCCGTGGGCTTTTTCGACGCGGACGAGCAGCTCGGAATCTTCGACGCGGAGACGTTCGAGAATCGAGGGGTGCACGTGCACGCGCAGCGCATATTCCTTCCCGTCGTTGCGGGTCTGAAGTCGACGGGCGACGGCGGAGAGTTTGCGTTGGAGCTCAACCGACATCGTCGTGGCTGATTTCACAATCCCACGGCCACGGCAATAGGGGCAGCTCGTATAGATATTGGCCGATAGCGACTCCTGCTGGCGCTGGCGGGTCATCTGCATGATGCCGAGCGTGGAGATCGGCAGGATGTGCGTCTTTGCTTTGTCCTCTGACATCAGCTCGACCATCTTATCATAAACGGAATTCCGGTGGCGGCGCTCCTTCATGTCGATGTAATCCATGATCACCAAGCCGCCGATATTGCGGAGCCGGATTTGCCGAGAAATTTCTACGGCCGCTTCCATGTTCACTTGGAAGATGGTGTTTTTTTCGTCACCAAAGCGCGATTTATGGGAGCCCGTGTTAACGTCGATGGAGATCAGGGCCTCCGTTTCATCGATGACGATTTCACCGCCCGAAGGCAGGGGGACGCGGCGCTGGAAGGTTTGCTCGATCTGGCGCTCGATGTTGTAGCGTTCGAAGACGGGGATGGCCTCTTTGTAATAGGCGATCTTGCCGCGGGAGCGGGAGGAGATCTGCGCGACAAGTTCTTGGGTGCGCTTGTAGTCAGCCTCGTTGTCAATCAACACGCGATCGATATCCTCGGTGAGGAAATCACGCACGGTGCGCTCAACGATATCCGGCTCCTGATAAAGGCAGGTGGGCGCGCGATCGTTTTCCATCTTCTGCATGATCTCCTGCCATTTGGTTAGAAGCAGGTGGAGATCGCGGACAAAGTAACGAGGCTTCTTGCCTTCGCCGGCGGTCCGGACGATGACCCCCATGCCCTCCGGGATGGTCAGTTCATTGATGAGAGTTTTGAGGCGTTTACGCTCTTGGGGGTCCTCAATTTTACGCGAAATCCCGCAGCCGTCGGAGAACGGGGTGAGGATCAAGTAGCGACCAGGCAGGGAGAGATTGGTCGTGGTCCGCGGGCCTTTGGTCCCAATGGGGCCTTTGGTGACTTGGATAACAATATCCGTGCCCGGTGGGTACATGCTCGGGATGTCCTTGACCGTGGGCAGTGCGGGGCGCTGGCCCCCCGTGTCTTTTTTCTTATTAACGCGGACGACCTCAACTGACGAGTCGGTGGCGGCGGGTAGCATGTCCCAATAATGCAGGAAAGCGTTCTTGTTATACCCAATGTCGACGAAGGCGGCCTTGAGGCCTGGGTCGAGGTTCTTGATGCGGCCTTTGTAAATGCCGCCGACCATCCGACTATCGGATTCGCGTTCGATTTCGAAGCGGTCGAGGGCGCCGTCAATGAGGAGCGCGACGCGCTTCTCGAGCGGCTCTGAATTAATGACGAGCTCGCGGAACGAGCCTTTTTCCTTACGGAAGACGCTCAGAATTTTTTGTAGAATAGGCCGGTTAGCGGCGCGTTCCTTCGATTCATTGCGGAGTTGTTCAGTCGTGAGAGGCTCGCTGTGCTTCTGGGGCGGGGGGTTAGCGAGTTCTTCTTCATAACGTGAGGCGGCGTCCTGGGGGGAGCTGGAGTTGGTGGGCTGATCGTTGTTCATGGTGGGGTTGATCCCGGGTGGTTGTAACGGGGCATCCGTGAGCAGCAGGCTGTGCGCAGGAGATTCCGGCAGAGCGGTCCATATCGGGAGGGAGGAGACTCATGTTAAAAGTCCCTCCGGAAACGATAGACGCTTTGAACCAGTCCTTGCAGCAAGCAGCAGCTGAGCACAAAGGTGCCGCCGTAGCTAATGAAGGGAAGCGGTATACCTGTTACCGGCACTAGGCCGATGGTCATGGCGATGTTAACGAAAACGTGCACGGCAATGAGCACCGTGACGCCCAGCGCTAAAAGTGCGCCGAAACGGTCGCGGGCGAGGCCTGCGATCCGTATTCCGTTCCACAACACCACGCCAAACAGTCCAATGACGGTGATGCTTCCCAAAAATCCTTTCTCCTCCGCAATCACGGAGAAGATGAAATCGTTATGCGCAATGCCGCGCGGCAGATAGCCGAGTTTGGCTTGCGTGCCCTCGGTCCAGCCTTTGCCCGTGAGCCCGCCGGAGCCGACGGAGATGAGTGACTGGTGCTGATTCCAGCCGATGCCGGTCGGGTCAATCTTGTCGGGGGCGATGAAGGCCAAGACGCGTTCGCGCTGATAATCATGCAGCGGCAGCCAAGAGCGGGCTTCATATTTACCGCGGGCTTCTTGGGGCTTCGGAAAGTTATTGTCTTCCAAGAACGTAGCGTAGCGCCATGTATCGAGTGCCACTAAGCCCACGAGCAGGGTAAACACCCCAACTGCCGCGGTAAAGAACCGCGACGAAAGATTGGAAATGTAAAGCATAGCGAAGACCATCGGGGCGAGGACCAAGGCGGTTCCGAGGTCAGGTTCGGCGAGTATCAACACCATGGGAATACCTGCCGCAAGAGCCAATTTTATCAGCGTCTGAATGGAATCGCGCACCGTGCCAATTTTAGCCCCCGTCAAGGTGGCGGCAGTCATGATCAGCACGGCCAGCTTGGCGCTTTCTGAAGGTTGAAAAGAAAAGGCGCCGATCCCTAGCCAGCGTCGGGCCCCCATGCCACGGGTTTCGCCAATTCCTGGAACGAGGACCAACAATAATAGTATGAGGCTGAAGAGATAAACCCAATGCGACCAGCGTAGCCACAGGCGATAATCCAGAAAAGCGGTCGCCGTGTACAGAATCGCTCCAGCTATCAGCCACACGATTTGCTGTTCCCACTGCTCGCGCCCGCTAGCCATTTGGGCGCTGTAGATGAAAAACACTCCGAAGGTCGCTAGCAGCACTAGGCAAACGGGCGTCATCCAGTCGAAGCGCTCACGCGTGGTGACCTTGAAGAAATTACTCAGATCAATGCTGCGCGAGGCCTTCTCCATAAGATAGGCTCGTAGCTAAACCGACTCGGAGTCCGCTGGCAACGGCGCAGTGGCGGCATGCTGTGCTAATCCTAGCATAATCCAAAACGGGATGGCTCCCATCGGACCTTCGAGGACTACCCCGAGGCAGGCGCTAATCATTACCACCCAAATCGCGGCTTGGAGGGTCATGGCCTCAGCGTGCGCCGGATCATGGCGCGCGGCGCGCGCGACTCGAGCGGTCGAGCGCGCCTGCACAAAATAAATGCCCAATAAGATGGTGAAGCCCGCCAAACCCATCCGGCCGAGGGTCGTTATGAAAATATTATGCGGGCTGCGGGCCGTAAAATCCTCATTGGACGTGGCGTAATATTCGCGCAGGAACCCGTAGGTAAGATCGGCCCCGAAGCCCTGGCCCAGTACGGGCGCCGTGGTTAAGGTTTCTTCCGCGACATTTTTCCACCAAACGAGGCGGAAGCGATTATTATCACCTTTGTCGCTGGTCCGCTCATTCTGATAATTGCCGGTGCCGCTGTAATCAGCAATTGAGACGACCGCCTCATAAACCGCGTAGGCCTTGCTCTGGTTGAAGTCTTTTTTCTGCAGCAGCGAATAAGCAGTTACTGCAAGCAGGCCAACGGTACAGATCGCGATCAGCGTGCGCAACGGTCGCCAGCGCCCGATGGTGAAGCGGCGGCACTCGCGCGGATGCAGGCGGTGCTCGACGGCACTTTGACCACTTTTCAGCTGCCCTTGGGGTTGCCGCCTACGGCTAGCCCATAGCCTGATGGGTCGCCTTTTGCGGTATTGCCAAGCGGAGGCTCATTCGTAGTTTAGCCGTCCTTCTAATGTCGACCGCCATCGCCGCACTTAAGCCACTTGCACCGTCTGTGGGAGCGGAATTTTCGTTGGGGGCTTTTTTGGTCGCTGTCATTGCGGGAATTTTAGTCGGGCTGGGCTTAATCTGGTTGCTCACCCGCCAGACGCGGCGTTTATCTGCGCAGAGTGCGGCGGCGCATCTCGAACTAACTAAGCGTGAAGCGGCTGTCGCCGCGCAAGAACTCATCAGCAAGGTCGATGAGGCGATTCGCCAGCGGGAGTCCGAACTCACGCGCGACCTCGATCGCCGTAAGATTGAAATTGAGCACATGCTTCGCGAAATCCGCTCGCATGAAGAATCCATTGGCTTGCTCGATTATCAATTAGAGCAACGGCAAGAGCGGCTCACCCGCGAGGGGAGTGCGCTCACCCAAGCCCGCGAGGCGATGCGCTCGCTATCGAAGCGCTTGCGCCAAAGACTCGAAGGCGTGGCTGCACTCGATGGCTAAGAAATTCGCAAGCAGTTGCGCGAGGAAGTTACTTTTGAATGCCAAGAGGAGCTGCGTGTATTGCGCAAGGAACTGCTGGAACGTTCCGAGCAAGATATCGCGCAGGAAGGTAAGCGCATTGTGGTTACCGCGATGCAGCGGCTCGTGAGTAAGCCCAATAATGATCTGACCGCCACGATTGTGCAGTTGCCGTCCGAGGAGATGAAGGGCCGCATTATTGGGCGAGAGGGCCGGAACATCAAATCCTTCGAGGCCGCCACCGGCACCACGCTGCTCATTGATGAGTCGCCGCAAATGGTGCTCATTTCTTCGTTCGATCCGGTCCGGCGAGAAGTCGCCAAGCTGGCGCTCGAAGCGCTGCTGAAGGATGGGCGAATTCATCCCGCGAGTATTGAGGAATTCGTCAATCGGGCACGGCAGGACATGGAATTGCATATCGCCCAAATGGGAGCGGAGGCAGTGGATCGGCTTAAAATTTCTGGGCTACATCCGGAGAGCATCAAGCTGCTCGGTAAGCTGCGCTTTCGTTTTTCTTACACCCAAAACGTCCTCGATCATTCCATCGAAGTGGCGCAGCTCTGCGCCATGCTCGCAGCGGAACTCGGGCTCGAGCCGCAGATCGCTAAGCGGGCGGGTTTACTCCACGATATCGGCAAGTCGATTGAAGGCGAATACGAGGGGAGTCATGCGCAAATCGGGGCTGACTTTATTCGTCGTTACGGCGAAACCGCGATTGTCGTTAACGCGGTGGCAGCTCATCACGCGGAAGTTAAGCCCGAGACGGTATATGCTGGCTTAGTGATTTTGGCCGATGCTATTTCCGCCTCGCGACCAGGCGCACGGGCTGAGTCGATGACTTCTTATATTGAGCGCTTGGAGCGCCTGAAGAAATTAGCCCTGACCATGCCCGGTGTGCAGCAAGCTTTTGCGATTCAGGCGGGTCGCGAAGTACGCGTGCTGGTGCACCCCACGATCGTTACGGACGATCAAGCCCACGCCCTCGCCAAGACTTTGCGGCTGAAAATCGAACAAGAGCTTGATTATCCTAGCACC
>SXZN01000219.1 GCA_005787865.1 Opitutaceae bacterium
GAAATTGCGCATGAAATTCGCAATCCCCTGACTGTGATTAAATTGCTCCACGGCACCCTCGGTCTTGATTTCAACCCCGCCGACCCTCGCCGCCGCGACCTCGAGGTGATCACGGATAAAATCACTCAGCTCGAAACCATCGTCACGCGCGTACTTTCCTTTGGCCGCGCCTCCTCGGCCCTGCACGCCCGCTGGGCGCTCTGCGAAATTCTCGATGACACCCTCGTGCTCCTCCGCGCCAAACTCGCGCAGGCCAATGTGCAATGGCATTACCCGAATCCGGACCGCGCCTTATACCTCAACGGCAACAAAGGGCAGTTGCAGCAGGTGTTACTCAATCTCGTGCTCAATGCGGTGCAAGCGATGCCCCAAGGTGGCCACCTCACCCTCCGCCATTCGGTGGCGGGCCCGCGATTGCAACTTGAGCTGACTGACACCGGCAGCGGTATCCCCGCCGCCATGCAACCGCGAATTTTTGAATCATTTCTCTCTGGCCGCGCCGACGGCACCGGCCTCGGCCTCGCGATTGCCCAGCGCATCATGAAGGACCACCAAGGTGAACTCACTTTGGCGGCCACCGGACCGCAGGGTACCACGATGCGACTCACCTTGCCGTTGTTAACGGCCTGATGGAGCGCGTCCGCCGCGACCAGCGCGCGGAACTTACTCTTCCAGCTCGACGTTCCAGTAAGCGACGTCGAGAAAATCCTTCCATTTTTCGTGGCGGTGATTGCCGATGACCAAAGAAATAATCGGCCGCCATTTTGGCCGCACCGGTTTTCTAATCAGGCGCATATGGGCTTCGTGCGGCAGGCGGTTGGCTTTGCGCGAATTGCACTTGATGCAGGAGCACACAATATTGTCCCACGTCGTCTTGCCGCCGTAATGCCGCGGAATCACATGATCTAAATTGAGCAACTCCCGCTTAAAGGCGTGGCCGCAATATTGGCATTTATCGCTGTCCCGCTCAAAAACATTACTGCGCGTCAGCTTTAATTCTTTGCACGGTAATTTATCAAAATAAGTCAGCAAAATCACCCGCGGCAGCCGAATATTGCGATTGATCGTTCGCACCGTTTCCAGCGCCTCGATCGGGGGATTAAAGGCGGAGAAATCAATCCAATCCAAGAGCGAGTAAGTCTGAAAGGCCTCCTCGGTTTGATGCACCACTTGCGCGTGCTCGCGGGCCAGCAGGGCAAAGGCGCGGCGCGCGCCAATAATATTCACCGCCTGCCACAGGCGGTTCAAGACGAGCACCGGTTGATCGAGCACGACTTCCATAGACGACAAGGCCAGAAAAATAAGCAGCCCCTCCTAGCCCTGTCAAGTAGCGCGCCGACCCGCGGCCGCGGCGGTCGGCGGTCGGCGCTGAGTTTCCGCCCGACCCCGACCTCGGCTACTTAAGCGGCACCGGGCGGCACCACGGTCACTTTCAGCGATTGGTTTTTCACCCGAATCCCCGCGAGCTTGGCCACCACGGCCGCCACGTGCTCATCCGCCACATCAATGTGCGTATGCTCTTCGTGAATATCAATCGCGCCCACAATGCTTGCCGGCAAACGCGTGACTCCCGCGATTTTGCCCACGAGATCCGCTGGCGTCACCAAATGCTGACGCCCAATATTAAAGGCCACCGGCGTGAAACCGGGTTCGTGGCCCGTGCGCGCTTTGCGCTCATACGTGCGCTTCTGGGCCGCAAATTTATCGCCAGACTTCGGGGCGGGCGGCAGCGGCTTCCGCTCGACCCTGCCGACCGGGGCCGCGGGCGACGGGGGGGCGCGGCGCACGACCGGAGCCGCGGGGGCCGGACCGACCGCCGGTGCGGGGGTATAATTTTCATTGGCCGCCACGCGCTCGGCTTTGGGCTTCGTCGGTGGCTTCACCGGTTCAGCGGCATCACCTTGCGTCAAATGGATCAACGCGGAGGCAATATCCGTGCTCGTGTAACCCTGCTCCAACAGCCGATCAATCATCTGATCGTGCGAGCGGAATTTCTTGGCATCTAACGTCGCCTTCAACTTCTCGAAAAATACATTGCCCTTGGCCTCCTCCACTTCGTCCAGTGATGGCACCCGCTCCCGCCGGATTTTGATCCGACCATAATGGATCATATTCTGCATTTTGTAGAGCTCGCGCCCCGCCACAAACGTGAAGGCCATGCCCTTCTTGCCCGCGCGGCCGGTGCGGCCAATCCGGTGCGTGTAATCTTCCGCGTCGTTGGGTAAATCGAAATTAAAGACCACCTCGAGATCGTCGACATCGAGTCCGCGCGCCGCGACATCCGTCGCGATGAGAAACTCAAACCCGCGGCGCCGAAACTTATCCATCACGCGCGTGCGCGTGGCCTGTGTAATATCACCGTGCAAACGGTCCGTTGAATAACCCCGCGCGTGCAAATGGTCATCCAGTTCATCAACCATGATCTTGGTGCAACAGAAAACGATGCCGAAGCGGAAATCGTGCAAATCAATGAGCCGCGTCAGCAACTCAATCTTGGAGCGCCGATCGACTTCAAAATAAATCTGCTCCACCTGCGGGGCATTCTGCGCGAGCGATTCAATCCGAATCCACTCCGGCTCCCGCGTGTAGCGCTTGATCAATTCTTGAATCATGCGCGGCATCGTCGCCGAGAAGAATAAACACTGCCGCTGCACCGGGACGGATTTTAAAATGTGCTCAATGTCGTCTCGGAAACCCATATCAAGCATGCGATCCGCCTCATCGAGAATGATCACCTTGAGGGCATCCAACTGCAGCGTCCCGCGCTCCATGTGATCCATCACCCGGCCCGGCGTACCGATGACCACCTGTGCGCCCGCCGCGAGGGCGCGAAATTGGCGCTCATAACTTTGCCCGCCGTAGATCGGCACCTCCATCACGCCTTTCTTAAAGAAAGCCAATTTGCCAAACTCTTCGGAAACTTGCACGGCCAGCTCCCGCGTAGGGCAGAGCACGAGGACCTGCACTTTGCGCAACCGGGGATCGACCTTCTCGATCGCGGGAATCGCAAAAGCGGCGGTCTTACCAGAGCCGGTCGCGGACTGGCCCACGACGTCCCGCCCAGCGAGGGCGAACGGAATGACGGCGGTCTGAATGGGCGAGGCTTCCTCGAAACCCATCTTGTCGACTGCCTTTAAAATTTCCGGCGAAATGCCGAGCTCACTGAACGGACGTTTTTCCATACCCGCAGGGTGCAGCGGTCTGGGAAAATATGGAGCTTATTCCTCCACCCCCGAGCATTATCCCTTAAAAATCTCCCGCCCGCCGCCCTCGAACTCAGCTCAATCCAGCTCAACTCGACTCACCTCACCTAAACTTGACTCACCTAATAATACCCCCACTCAGCCCGATTCGCTCGGTTTGTAACACATTATATTACAAACCGAGCGCCGCGGGGTCTTGGAGGCGGACCCTGAGTGGGATCACCGGGGCGGGCGGCTTTAACCTCGCCTTACCGGAAAATTGTCTGGGTAATGACCCGCTATGCCATTTTCTAAGCTCGGGCTACCGCCCACTCTCGTCAACGGGGTCAAAGCCATGGGCTACGTCGATCCAACGCCGATCCAGCTCCGGGCTATTCCGGTCGTGCTGGGCGGCGGTGACCTCATTGGCTCGGCCCAGACCGGCACCGGCAAGACCGCGGCCTGCGCCCTGCCCGTCCTCGCCCGCCTGGGCAAACACGAGGCCCGCGGGCCACGCGTGCTCGTCCTCGAGCCCACGCGGGAATTGGCCGCCCAGGTGGAGACCGCCTTCAGCGACTTTGGCCGCTTCACCAATATTCGCGCCACCGTCGTGCACGGTGGCGTCGGCTATGGCCGGCAACGCAGCGAAATCCAAGCGGGCACCGACATCGTGATCGCGACACCGGGCCGCTTGATAGATTTCCTTAACGAACGCACTTTACGCCTCGATGGCCTGCAAATCCTCATCCTCGACGAGGTGGATCGCATGCTCGACATGGGTTTCGTCAAAGATGTGAAGAAAATTATCGGCCTCTGTCCGCGCGAGCGCCAGACACTGTTTTTTTCCGCCACCATTCCGCCCGAGATCAATGCCATCGCCGCTTTCGCGCTGCGCAATCCGGCCCGGATCGAGATCGGCGTCGCCCGCACCGTGAACAAATCCGTCACCCACGCCTTTTATCCGGTAGGCACCGCGCTCAAATTCGAACTCCTGGTCGCGCTCCTGGAGAAAACTGATTTCCACAGCTGCTTGGTCTTCTCCCGCACGAAACACGGCGCGGATAAAATCGCGCGCAAACTAAAAGCGGCCAACCACTCGGTCGCCGTGTTGCACGCCAACCGCTCGCAATCGCAGCGCGTGGAAGCCCTCGAGGGCTTTAAATCCGGCAAATATGAAGTGATGATCGCCACCGACATTGCCGCTCGCGGCATCGATGTGGCCGGCGTCTCCCACGTCATTAACTACGACATCCCCGCGAATCCCGAAGATTATGTTCACCGCATCGGCCGCACGGGTCGGGCCCAAGCTGTCGGCGAAGCCTACACGCTCACCACACCGGAACAGGCAGGCGAAATTCGGGACATCGAACGCTTCATCGGGCAAAAAGTACCGCAATTAAAACTGGAAGGTTTCAATTACAACGCCCCGCCACCGCGCCCCGCGATGGGTTATCAAGGCGCTGCCCCAGCTCACGGCCAACGGCCGGCTTACGGTCAGCGTCCGAGCTACGGACACCAAACCAGCTCCGGCCCGCGGCCCGCCCAAGCCCCGCGCCCCGCCCCTGCGCATGCCCCCCGGCCCACTCATGCCGCCCCGCACGCCGCATCCGCGCCCCGTCCGAACACCGCCCCCGCGGCCCAGCCCCGCGCTGGCCAAGCACACACTTATATCCAACCGGGCCAGCCTGAGCAGCCCAGCGCTCACTCCACCCCTGCGCCCCGTAAACCCGGTGGTCTATCCCGCGGCAGCTGGACCCGCCGCCCGTAAGCCCACCCGCCCAGCGCGGTGATGGGGCCTAATTTTAAGCCTAAGCTCGGAGTGCCCCGATTTCCGAGCCGCCACAAAAGGCACAGAAACCGACCAAGGCATGGCCACGAAAAAAACGAGAAACACAAAAATTGACCAAGGCATTTTTAACCGCGAATGGGATCAGGATAAATTCGAGGCAGCGGTCTGGAAATTTAATCCTGATCGGATCCGTGCAATCGGTGGTTAGATTGATTCGGAATACACCAAGACATTTTTAACCGCGAAGGGTGCGAAGTGACGCGAAGGGGAAATTCCGAACTTAAAACTTAAACCTTAAAACTTTCCCGCCACGACGTTCTGTTTGTAATATAATATATTACAAACAGAGCGGAGGGTTCACTGTTAACGGACTTCGAGGGTATCGGCTTCGTAGGCGAGGTCGAGGGAGGGAATCCTCACGGCTTTACGGCCGCCGGCTTTTTTCACGTGGCCCGCGACCCATGCTTCATGCCCGGCCGCCTTCGCGGCCGCGAGTGTGGCGGCGACGGACGCCGGTGCGACGTATGCCGCAAAGCCAACGCCCATGTTAAATGTCGCGTAGGCTTCCCGCAGCGTGATCGGTCCCGCCTCCATCAAAAATTGAAACAGCGCGGGAATCGCCCGCGGGGTCGTAATCTCATAAACGAACGGCTCTTCCAGGCGCATCAATTTGCGCCAGCCGTGGCCGGTGACATGGGCCACATAGTTGAGCTTCACGTCGGCTTGCTGA
>SXZN01000220.1 GCA_005787865.1 Opitutaceae bacterium
AATCGCGGAAATCGCATCTTGGATTTCTGGGCGCATTTCCCAGTCATCGACGCGGACGCGACCTACGCTGTCGCATTGGAGTTTGCTGCCGTTATAAAGCTGGGTGGCGAAAAGCCGCTGCATCTGCTCGATGCAACCCTCGTGGGTGCCTTTTGCTTTCATGACCTTATAGAGAATCGCGATGTACAGCGGTACCACGGGAATGGCCGAGCTGGCCTGCGTGACCAGCGCTTTATTGACAGAGATGAAGGCCCGTCCGTTGCCGTGCGCCGCGAGCTTGGCGTTGATGGCCATGGCGGCGCGCTCGAGGTCAACCTTCGCGGCGCCGATCGTGCCATCTTTGTAGACGGGCCAAGTATGCACCGGGCCGATGTAGGAATAAGCCACCGCGGTAGCGCCAGGAGCCAGGAGCTTGGCGTCAGCGAGCGCTTGAATCCACATCTCCCAATCTTCGCCACCCATGACGGCGACGGTATCCGTAGCCTCCATTTCAGTGGCTGAATCGATCGTCACTTCGCTGACGATGGCCTTATCGGTATCGACCGTCTTATTCGTGTAGGGTGCGCCGAGTGGTTTGAGCACAGATTTATGGACCGCGCCGGTTTTGGGGTGCGTGCGGCGCGGGGAGGCGAGGGAGTAAACCACGAGATCGATCGGTCCCATGTCGCGCGCGATCAGGGCAAGGGTCTGTTGCTTGATGGCTTCAGAGAAAGCATCGCCATTGATATTCTCGGCGTAATAACCCGCCGCGCGGGCCGCCCGGGTGAAAGCGATGGAGTTATACCAGCCGGGGGTGGCTGGACGCCCTTCTTCGGACGGACGCTCATAAAAAACCCCGAGGGTCGCTGCGCCTGAGCCGAAGGAAGCGGTCACGCGGGAAGCTAAGCCGTAGCCAGTGGAGGCCCCGATCACTAAGACATTTTTCGGTCCCTGTTTGATGGGCCCCTTTGATTTAACGTGGTCGATTTGCTGTTGGATATGCGCCGCACAGCCAGTGGGATGGGCGGTTACGCAGACAAAACCCCGGACCTTCGGTTTGATAATCATGACCGCAAATCCTTGCGGAGCGCCGACAGGTGTCAAGTAACAGCCAGCGCAGGATTTTTAGCTGCAGCAGCCGTAGTTGCCGCTGAGAGGGAATTTATTTACCCAACAGCACGATCGGTCCAACCGCTACCGGTACGCCGCCTTTCTTTTCTAAACTGATCGCAAATGCCGCGGCTTGGGTGACGGGTTGCGCGGGCTTGAAGGGCAAGATCACGCGGCCACTTTGACTGACATGAAAGACGCCGCCGTCGACGGGATTAGGGTAAGCTGGGTCCACGATCCAGATTTGATAATCCTGCGTATCAGCGATAGCCGGCAGCTTTTCCATGGTGAGCAAACCCAGTTGCTGTTCCGGATCCCAGACCGCAATCACTTGAGCTTCCTTAGTGTTGCCCGCGAGTGAAGCTAGCGCCGTGACTTTGAGTCGGGCGAGATCTTCGGCGCGGTGCAATTTTTCACCGAGGCTCGCGATCATTTTCTCCGCGAGCAACGAGCGGGAGCTGAGTTGATTTTGCGCCATTTTATAAGCGACGTCCGCTAGTTGGCGTTCGGTCCGAAGCGCGCTATTCTCCTCGCGGAGCATGGAGCTTTCGCGGGCAAGCCAAGCGGTAGCGAGCGTGAGCGCAGCCGCGGCCGCCCAAGGGATTAATTTGAAAAATGAAAATGAGACTATTTTAGCATCCATGGGCTGATCAGGTTGAACCAAGGGGGAAGCCGAACACGCGGCCAGAACCGCTTGCTTGAGCTCAGCGGGAGGATTGAGCTGAGCCCCGCTGAGCGCGAGAGTAGCAGCGGTGGCAGTAAGTCGCGCCACGAGCACCTGGAGCTCGGGATTGGCGGCGAGCTCCGTCACAAAAGCCAACCTCTCCTCCGCTTCGAGTAGATCGAAGGCGTGCAGGGCCGCTAATTCTTCTTGGCGCTCGGTAATCATAGATGAAATGGGATGATTTCCCGAAGTTGCCGCAGACCGCGCCGAATGCGGGCTTTGATCGTTCCGAGCGGGGCGTTGAGGGTGACCGCAATTTCCTGCTGCGTAAGACCACTGAAGTAGGCGAGTTCGATGGCTTTCTGCTGGTCTGGTCCCAGTTGGGCCAAGGCGCCGCGCACTGCTTCAGCTTTTTCCTGTAGCCAAAGCGAATGGGCTGAGTCGTGACCGCCATTCAGATTCATGGGCTGAATATCGGGCGCTGATTCCGCTAGCAATTCAGCTCGCCGCTTGCGCATGCGTACGCGATCGATGGCACGATTGCGGGTTAAGGTAACCGCCCAGCTAAAAACTGAGCCGCGACTCTGTTCATAGCTGGAGGCTTTTTTCCAGAGCTGCACAAAAACATCCTGCACCACATCTTGGGCTTCTCTGGCATTATTCAGCACCCGAAACGCGAGCGAGTACAAAGGCTTGGCAAGCGAATCATAGAGTTGGGCCAACGCGGCTTGTTCGCCGATCGCCATGGCAGCCAGCAGCCGGGCTTGCTCCTGAGCTTGGGCCTCATCGCCAATCGGACTAGGCGCTGGATCCATCATACGGCTCCATAGCTCTGCCTTGCTCTGCGGGTCGTGGGACGCGAGCAGCGCAAATCGAGGTAAGATGGCTTGAAACATTTCATACTATACGGCCCCACCTTCAGCAGGGACGCCCACTTTTTTGATTTCTCCGTGATTGGCAATCGTAATGCAAGTTCACAACACCAGCTGCCCGATCAGGCCAAGTACGATGAGGGCCGCGACTACGGCGAGAATTCGCTTTTCTTGTTTGGTTACAGCGAGGGGCATGAATTAGAGTCCGCCAGCGGACAATTGAGCTAA
>SXZN01000033.1 GCA_005787865.1 Opitutaceae bacterium
CCTTTTTGACTATTCCCTCCCTGAACGCCTAATCGCCCAACAACCGGTCGATCGGCGCGATGATTCGCGGCTGCTCGTCGTCCATCGACAACAGCACACCATCGAGCATCGGCATTTTCGCGATCTGCCCACCTACCTTCGTGCGGGTGACTGCCTCTTCCGCAATAATGCAGCCGTCATCCCCGCTCGCTTGCATGCCACTCGCCCAACCGGGGGGCAGGTTGAGTGTCTCTTACTGCGACCAGCGATCGCCCCGCAGTCTCAGGTGAGCGATCAATGGTGGTGCCTACTCAGGCCAGGCAAAAAATTATCCCTGGGCGCTACTTTCAGCCGAGAAGGATTTTTCACAGCAACTGTCCTGGAGAAAACGGCGGATGGACTCGTGCGCGTCGCCTTCACCACCAGCGGCCGCGAGATCCTCGCCATCGCCAACCAGATCGGCGAAATGCCCCTGCCGCCTTACATCACGGGACGCGACAACAACGAGGCTCGCTCGATTGATCGCGAGCGCTATCAAACCGTCTATGCCGATCGCGGCCACCAAGTCGCGGCCGCGGCCCCCACTGCGGGACTCCATTTCACTCCGCAATTGCTCAGCCAACTCGCCACTCAAGGAATCAGCACGGCCGATGTGACGCTGCATGTTGGCCTCGGCACCTTCCAACCGATCACCACTGATAGCATTGAGGATCATGCCATCCATCGTGAAATTTACGAAATGCCGAAAATCACGGCGCAAGCGCTCCGCGCAACGCGGGGTCGCCGCATTGCCGTTGGCACCACCTCCGTCCGCACCATCGAAGATTATCTTGCCCGCGCTGCCACGGAGGCCCAGCCAGGCGCAGATTTTGCGGGCGAGGCGCAGATTTTTATTTACCCACCCCGCGCCTTTCGCGGAGTGGATGCCCTCATCACAAATTTCCACCAACCCCGCTCGACGCTGCTCTGTTTGGTCGCTGCTTTCCTCGCCCCTGAATCGACCGAAGGAGTCGCTTGGCTAAAAGAAATTTATGCCGAGGCCATCGCCCACGAGTACCGCTTCTTCAGCTCCGGCGATGCGATGCTGATATTGTAGAGTAAGCATAACGATTGGGCCGACTTGCACCCGATCTATTTCTAGCTTTCATGAACGGTTGGAATGGTTGCCCCCATTGCTAGCTTACGCCCCACTCGAATGCGGACCGCATTCCGCCTCTTGGCGATGACCGTACTGCTCGGCGGCCTTAGTTGCTGGTTTTTGTTGGGCGCCCACCGCGGTTGGACCAAAAACCAAGTGCCAATTCAGCATACCGATGAGATCACCAGCATCCAGTATGTTACGTACGAGCAACGTCTCGTCCCTGGCCTCGATTTTCTTCTCGCCAGCATTGGACTAGCCGGCGGACTCAGCGCAGCCTCATTTTTCTTCAACCGTAACCCACCCCATCCATGATCATGAAAAAAATCCTACTCGTCAGTCTCGTCCTCAGCAGCGTGCTCAACGCCGCGCCCACTTCCTTTGATTTCAAGGATCCGAAGGGCGTCAACGCGATCCAGTTTAGCCTGGATTCTCTCCTTGAACCAATCTCGGGCACCGGCAGCGGTGTATCCGGCTTGGTCTCATTTGACCCCGCCAACGTGGGCGCCACTAGCGGCAAGATCGTCGTCACGACCGCCTCGCTCACCGTCTCTAATTCAATGATGACGGATCACCTCCGGGGTGAGAAATGGCTCAACGCTCCTGTTCACCCCGAGATCGTTTTCGAATTGGTTAAATTGGATAACGTCCAGACCAGCGGCACCACCACGACCGCCACGGCCACCGGTAAATTCACCCTCCACGGCGTCACCAAAAATCTCAGCCTGCCATTGAAACTAACGCACCTAACGGGAGCCTTTGGTAAACGCGTGAATAAACCCGAAATCGGCGGCGACCTCCTCGTCATTCGCGGCGAATTTACGATTAACCGGAGCGACTATGCCATCATGGCGGGCCAGATGGAGGATAAGGTTAACCCCGAAATCAAACTAACCCTCGCCATTGTCGGCAGCGCCCCCAAGGCCTAATTATTAAGCCAGATTTTACTTTTCGGCCGGCGGCAACGCCGGCCTTTCTTTTTATCCGGAGCCTGCTACGTTGCGCGTCTTGAATCCCACCGAACTGCAATCCCTGATCGAAGAGGCGACCTTCGATTACACCATGGGGGAGAATGAGGCGGCGCTGGCCAAACTTGGTCGCGCCACCACCAGCGCCCCGGACTCGTTTGCCGCCTGGCATGCGCTCGCCGAGATTTATTTTAGCCTACGCCGTTTCGATGAGGCGCGCGCTGCCGCCGAAAAGGCCCACGCGATTCAGCCGGATGATCTTTTCATCAACACGACGCTGTCCCGGATTTGGATGGAGAAAGGCGATAAAGCCACCGCCGAGAAATTTGGGGCCCAAGCGAAGATTCAGAGCTGGAAAGAACAGTTAAAAAATCCCGAGACGACCAAAGACGGGTTATGAGGCCATGCGCCGGGTTTCACGGCGGGCCGGGGTTCTACCCAGCCCATTTGATCCCGAGAGGAGTAACCCTTCAGCGGGGATAAAGCACCCGCCTGCGCGCAGAGTCGGCATTGTTATAAGTAATTTTCCAAAAATGACATATCCGCTATTGGCTGACCCGCGTTGACAGTCGCCCGCGCGAGCTTTTAGCGTTGGGGTATGGATCGACCCGTCTATTTGTTGGAATTCGAAAAGCCCCTGCGCGAACTCGAAAAGCAACTCGAAGCCCTGCATCAGCAATCGCTCGAAAACAATATCGATATGACCGCTGAGCTGGCGACGATTGAGGCCAAGATCGATTCCACCAAGCGCGAGATCTACGCTAACCTCACACCGTGGCAGCGGGTGCAAGTAGCCCGTCACCCTAAACGACCCTACGCGCTCGATTATATCACGGCGCTTTGCACTGACTTCCAAGAGCTGCACGGGGACCGTCAATTTAACGATGACCAAGCCTTAATCGGGGGAACGGCCTTTTTTAATGACCGCTCCGTGATGATCATCGCCCAGCAAAAAGGGCGTGATACTAAGGAAAAGCTCCTGCGTAATTTCGGCATGCCCCAGCCGGAAGGTTACCGCAAAGCCCTGCGCTTGCTGAAGCTCGCGGAAAAATTTGGGCTGCCCGTAATTTCCTTCATCGACACGCCCGGAGCCTATCCGGGGGTTGAATCTGAAGCTCGGCATGTCTCGGAAGCTATCGCGGTAAATCTTCGTGAAATGGCTATGCTAAAGGTCCCCTCCATCGCCGTCATTGTGGGCGAAGGCGGCTCCGGGGGCGCCTTAGGGATAGGGGTAACGGATCGCGTATTGATTTTTGAAAATGCCTACTACTCCGTGATCTCGCCCGAAGGCTGTGCGGCGATTCTCTGGAAAGATCGGGCGCATGCCCCCAAAGCGGCCGCAGCGCTGAAACTTAACGCTGAAAATTTGCAGGGATTTTCGGTGGTGGAAGAAATTATTCCCGAACCCCTCGGGGGCGCGCACAATGACCCCGCCGTCGCTGCTGGCGCCCTCAAGGCTGCGTTGGAACGCCACCTCGCGGAGCTCACGCCCAAACCGATCGAACAATTACTCGACGAGCGTTACGCTCGTTATCGCGCCCTCGGCGAGTATCGCGAAACAGCAACGAAGTAAACGACGGGGCTGCCTCCCGTAGGCCCCACGCTGTTCCCCGATGGTCGATCATTCCACCGCTTCGCACCCCACCCCCGAAGCCCCCTGGCGAGCCGGCTGGCGCGCGGGTCGAGCTAATCTGGGACCTGGCCTTGCACTGTGGCTCATCGGCCTGGTGCTGGTCGCAGCCTACTATCAGCACGCCCCGAGCCATGCGGCACTCGAACGCTTAGCGGGATTACGCGAACGCCTCGGTTGGTTTTTCCCGATCATCACCACGGCGATCTGCGGCGGCCTGCTTCCTATTCTTTATCTGCGCCGCGATCCTACCCTACGGGCCGACTATCAATTAAAAAATTGTGCCTTCCTCCTGCTTTTCTGGGCCTACAAGGGCATCGAAATTGAGGTTTGGTACCGCTTGATGGCTCATTTTGTAGGCACGGGGACTGACCTGAAAACCGTAGC
>SXZN01000221.1 GCA_005787865.1 Opitutaceae bacterium
AAGGTGGCTGGATTATTGTGACTCATCCCAAGACCGCCACCGCACAGCAAATTATAGCCGAGTGGGCGCGCGGGATCGGCGGGATCGGCTACGGCAACCAGTCCGAGGCAATTGCTGTAGACATCGGTGTCGTTCAGCGGCGGAATGGCGAAGGCGATTTTGAATTTGCGCGGGAGATATTGTTTTCCGTAAAGAGGGTCGGTAAAGGCCTGTTTTTCTTCAGCCGTCAGCTTGAGCGGTTCGCCATCAATCCAAATAGAATGGTAGGCTCCGGTTTGAGGCAGGAGGGCGTCATTGACGCGACGCGCGTCCTCTTGAACGCGCTCGACCAGTGCGCTGGTGGCGGGAGTCGCCGGCGCCATGACATTCCGGTTTACATCGCCGCAGGCCGCTAACGTGGTGCAAAGCGCATCATGCAGGCCCTTCATGAGCGGCCCGAGGTTATCTTTGACCACCCCGTGCCATTGGAAGGACTGCCGTGAGGTAATACGCAGCGATTGGTTCCCATAGCGCTCAGAAAGATCATCAAAAGCTAGATACTGTTCTGGAGGAATAATCCCCCCAGAAATGCGGGCGCGCACCATCATAATGTATTGCTTGCCCGATTTTCGAAGGTCGCGGTCATCTTGCTGATAAATGCCATGAAACTTCAGAAACTGCTCATCATCAGATGAAAAGCAGGCTAGGGCTGGGTCGGCTAAGGTTTCGCCCAACTGCCCGCCAAGGGTGGGGTCGTTTTGTTTAAGGACCTCATTTTTACTGAGCGGAGCAGCGGGATTTGGAGTCATGGCGCAGAGAAGGCTTGCTTCGAGTAAGGAGGTTGTAAAGTTTATAAGTAGCTATTTATACTAAATAACTAATGATTGATTTACCGCGCTCCTCCCTTGGTTTTGTCTGGCTCGTTGGCGCTGGCCCAGGGGCGATTGATCTCATCACGGTGCGCGGGCTGAATCTTTTGCGAGAGGCTGATGCCGTGGTGTGCGACGACTTGGTTAATCGGGAGTTGTTGCAGCACTGTCGCTCATCGGTGGAGCTCCATTTCGCGGGTAAGCGGGCGGGTTGTCGTGGCGCGACCCAAGCCGAAATCAATGCGCTATTAGTGGCCTTGGGGAGTGCGGGAAAAAAAACTGTTCGGCTCAAGGGGGGGGATCCGTTGATTTTCGGCCGGGCGGGAGAAGAGCTGCAGGCGTTGCGCGAAGCGGGCATCCCGTACGCGATCGTGCCGGGCGTCACGGCGGCAACGGCGGCGAGTGCGGCCGCGGGTTTGTCGCTCACCCACCGCGACCAGGCGTCGGCGGTCGTCTTTGTGACGGGCCACCAATGTGCCGGCACTGGCTCCACCTTGGACTGGGCTTTATTCGCCCAATTGCGTGCCACGCTCTGTTTTTATATGGGGGTGCGCCGTTTACCGAAAATAGCGGCCAATCTCATTCACCACGGAATGGCGGCAGATATGCCGATTGCCCTGATTAGCGAGGCATCTTGGCCGACTCAAAAAATTTCGTACAGCACTTTGGCCAAGGCGCGCTCGCTCGCGGCCGGAATCGCTGGCTCGCCTGCGCTCATTATTGTGGGGGCGGTGGTGGGCCAGGCGGCTTTTGCCGCGGAGCTGCCCCGTTTGCAGGCCGGCGCCCGGCAGAACTTTCCAGCTTATGCTCTCGGATAATTTTTTTACCCGCGTCGCGCGAGTTTGGGCGCAGCATTGGGCGCGTATTATTTCGGCTGACGCCGCGGCGGCTAAGGCAGAACCAGAGTTGCCGGCCTCCGTGTTTGTGCAATCTGCGCCGAGCGCGAAAGTTCAGCCCAAGGCGAGCGACCGGGCCGCGGCCCAACGATCAGCGAGTATATCAAGCAGCAAGGGATGAGTGCCGACTAGGGTCGTCATGGTGGTCTGCAAGTGAGGCTGGCTGGCTTGCGCGCGCTGGCAGATGGTCGCAACGTCGCCGCTGGGGCCCGCATGGCGGCCAGGCAATAGAAACTGCATGGCGAGAATTATGCGCCGCTGCGACCACGGGGGGGTGGCCAGTAATTTTTCGAGAAGCGGTTCATTAAAATCATAAGTCGTCTCCGGTTGCCGTTCCATACTGCAGGGCGCCACCGTGGCAACGAGGGCGCCTAGTTGATCAGCGAGTTGGGCGGCGAGTTCGTTGCGGACGGCGGTGACGGTTGCAAGGGGGCTGCCGTGATCCACTAAGGCAACGAGGGCGGGCTCGGGAGCGGCGGTGGGCTCGAGGAGCAAGCGGACGTGCGCCGCTAAAATTTGGGCGAGGCGGGTGTCATCCGCGGCATGCAAGGGCGGCGCGAGTTGCACCTGTAGTAGCGGTTGGGCCTGGTGCAGACGGCCTAGGGTGGCGGGTAAATACTCGGTCAGCGCGCGGCTGGGTCCGAAAAAAAGCGGCAGGATTATAAACTTATTCTGGCCCGCCGCGAGTCGGCGATGCACGGCGGTTTCAAGAATTTCCGCGGGGTGACCATCGAGTTCTTGGGGGTTGATGGTGGAAGAGTGGAGCAGCGAAACGGGCGCCACGGGAATCGCGAGGCGCCGCGCTAATTGAGCGGCGAGCGCGCGCAGCGCCAGAGTAGCGGCGGGCTCCAACGAGCCGTTGTCAAGGAGGAGAGTAAGCGGGTGAATGGACATTATTGGGGCTTGGCGGGCTGGTTGATAGAATCAGGCGGCGAGCTCGTCAGGACATTTTGCCTACCCTCGGTGGCGAATCAACTCCGGGTTCCGCGACGAGTCACTTCAAGCCGCGGGACAAATGATGCGCAGGGTCCGACAAATCATGCCGAGTCGGTAAAGCGGTGTTGCGGGTAGGCTGGTTACCTTCGGCCGGGGCGCAATCTCGGCCAATCTAAACATTAATCATGATGAAACATAAAATATTCCCCCCCGCCGGCGGCCTCGTTGCTCTCTCCGGGTCGGCTTTACTTAGTGGGGGGCGTTACAGTTTCTGAGTGCGGTCACAATTGGGTGGTTATCGGGTTACTGATTGGCGGCCGAGCCTTGGGGAAGTTCGGCTGCTAATCAGTATTTGCCTCAGGCGCTCGGAATGATTCTTTGGCGGCCTATGCTATTTCATTGTGTGTATTTTTGGCTAAAACCTGAGCTCACCGCCGCGCAACGGGCGGACTTCCGGCGCGGAGTGGAAAGTCTGGCCGCAATTAAATCTGTCGTGGCCACTTCAATCGGGGGCCCGGCTCCAACGACCGCGCGCCCAGTTATCGATCACAGCTTTGATGTCGCCTTGATCGTGCAGTGTCGGGATGTGGCGGCGGAGGCCGCTTACCAAATTGATCCCATTCATTTGGCGTTTGTCGCGCAATTTAAGTCCCACTGGACGCGCGTGCAAATCTACGATTCGCAGTAATTACGGTGCCCGCTTTAGCCCAGCAAGTGATCATTATCACGGGCGCTTCCTCCGGTATCGGGGCGGCGACCGCGCGGTGGCTAGCGAAGGCTGGCGCGCGGATTGTGTTATCCGCGCGGCGGGCAGATCGGCTCGCGGCTCTGGCGGCGGGGCTCGATCCGACGGGCGAGCGGGTATTAGTCGTGGCGGGCGATGTGACCAGCGACCTCGATCGTCAGCGCTTAATCGAAGCGACCTTAAAAAAATTTGGACGAATCGACGGGTTGGTTAACAATGCGGGCTACGCTACGCGCGGCCCGCTTGAAATCGTGCCGGTGGCGGCGATCCGGAAAAATTTTGAGACCAATGTTTTCGCCCTCATTGCCTTAACCCAGTTGGTGGTTCCCGTGATGCGCGCCCAGGGCAGCGGCTGCATCGTCAATATTGGCTCCGTAGCAGGGCGGATTGCGCGCCCCCTCTCATCGATTTACGACGCCACTAAACATGCGCTGGAAGCCATCACGGATGGACTGCGCGGCGAGTTGCAGCCTTTCGGCATTCGCGTCGCGTTGATTCAGCCCGGTTTTATTTTGACGGAGTTTATTGCGGCCGCCGATAAAGCCTCGGATCAATACACGGATCACCCGGGCCCATACGCGCCGTTTATGGCTGGGTTCCGCGGCGGGTATAAAAAACTGCGCCGGGTGGCGGGGGTGCCTGATGACATTGCGCGGCTCATTGCCCGGGCGCTCACGAGTGATCAGCCCGCGCCGCGTTATAGCGGTCCGTTTCACGCCAAGGTTTTTTTGTTTTTAAAATGGATCCTGCCGCAGCGAGTTATGGATTTAATGCTTCGGCTTCGGCGCTAGCCTCCCCACAGTTTTTATGAGCAGCATCAAGGCATCGCGAGCAGGGTTAAGGCTCGTTGGTTTTATGGCGGCGAGTTTCGCCGCGGGAGCCATCGGTTCCCTCGCTACATTTGCGAATGTGCGAACCTGGTATCCGCTGCTGCATAAACCATCATGGAATCCACCCAGTTGGATTTTTGGGCCGGTCTGGACGGTCTTATATGTGCTGATGGCGATCGCCATCTGGCGCGCTTGGCGCGCGAGCTCGAGTGACGCCGTGCGGTCAAGGCTGGTGATCGGATATTTTGGGCAGCTAGCCTTAAACGCGGGTTGGTCGATTATTTTCTTTGGCCTCAAGCAACCAGCCTGGGCGTTCATTGATATTATCGCGCTCTGGGCTTTGCTGGTTGCACTGCAGATCGATATACGGCGAACGGATCGGCTCGCGGGTTGGTTGTGGCTACCCTATTTATTGTGGGTCAGTTTTGCCGCGGCGCTTAATCTCGCGATTGGGTGGCTGAATTAGAAGCCCGACTCAGTGCGCGTTGGCGCTCCGCCCGCTCGATCAGCTTTCAGTTCGTTTGTAGGAATTGGTATAATTCTGCGGCAATTTTCCCGCCAAAGCCAGGCACCGCGCTAATTTCGTCGGAGGTGGCGGTGCGCAATTTAGCGAGCGACGTAAAGTGCGCGAGCAACGCGCGGCGTCGCACCGGGCCGAGCCCGGGGAAATCATCGAGGACGCTTTCTTTAATTTTCCGCGAACGGAGGTCAGCGTTATAGGTGTTGGCGAAGCGATGCGCTTCATCCCGCAGACGTTGCAGAATATTCAGGCCGGCGTGGTTGAGGGGTAAATTCAGCGGCGGCCGGGCATCAGGGAAAATGATGGTCTCCATTTTTTTCGCGAGGCCGATGAGTGGCGGGGGCGGGCAAGCGAGTCCCACAAAAGACTTCAGGGCGGCCCCAATTTGTCCGCGGCCGCCATCAATCACGACTAAATCGGGGAAAGCTTTTTGTTCCTTGAGTAAGCGGCGGTAACGCCGCGCGACGACTTCCTCCATCGCTTTAAAGTCATCATTGCCGATAAAACTTTTAATCGCAAATCGGCGATACTGGTCGCGGTCGGGTCGGCCATTCGTGAAGTGCACCAGCGACGCGACGACAAAAGTTCCCGAGATGTGCGAGATATCAAAACACTCAATATGGGAGGGCGGAGCCGAGAGCCCAAGGGCGGTTTGTAATTGCTGGAGACCGGTGTCGTCGGACCGCAGTTGGGTTAGGTCGCGAGTAAATTTGCGGGTGCGCGCCAAGGTTTTTTCAAGTGCCAAAACGACATCGCGTAATTCGGCCGCCCTTTCGTATTCTTGTTTAGCGGCGCGGGCGCTCATTTCGGTTCGCAGCGTGGTTAGCCATTCGCGGCTCTTGCCGTCGAGAAACTCAGCGGCGGCATCCACGCGGGTGCGGTATTCTGTTGCGGTGACTACATTGGGCCAAGGCGTTAGTTCGGCCCGAGCGTCGCTATATAACTCCCAGGTATCGGGGGCGATTTTTTTTGGCGTGGCATCGGCGAGCAAAACCCCGAAGCGTTGGCGCATCGAGGTCAGGGTTTTGCGCAGCAGGCCGGAATGCACAAAAGGGCCGAAGTACCGCGAGCGCGTATCTTTGCGAAAACGCGTAAGTACGAAGCGAGGCAAGGGGGCTTCTAGGTCGAGGCGGACAAGGAGGAAGCGTTTATCATCCGTAAAGTCGGTGTTATATTTGGGCCGCCATTGTTTAATCAGTTTACCTTCGAGGAGCAGGGCTTCGGGTTCGGATTTTACTTCGAGAATTTCCAGATCAGTGATCATTTCGATCAGGGTCCGAATTTTCGGCTGATGGCGCAAAGCGCGGGCGCGGCCGGGCTGAAAATAGGAGCCGACGCGCTTTTTTAGATTCTTCGCCTTGCCGACGTAAATGATGCGGCCGAGGCGATCCTTCATTAAATAAACACCTGGGCCGTCCGGCAGGGCGCGGACCTTGGCCTTGAGAGCATCGGAGTGGGCAGAGGCGGACATGGAGTTGAGCCGCCCTTGGCCGAATAACCGCTGAGCGACTACGGCTAGCTGAATTGCTGGGTTGCCGGTTTCGCGCAATGATAGAAAAATCCCCCATAATAAGCGGGAGGCTGGCGTTTTAATAAAATCTGGATAGGTTGCGCAACCACCCTTGTATGGTCACTTCATCTTCTTCGCCGCGCGCCCTCCGTTATGAATTGCTCACGCTGGGAGATGAACTGCTGCTCGGGTTGACTGCCAATGGGCATTTAACTTTTATCGGCGCACAGCTCGGTCGGCGGGGAGTTTTGTTGCAGCGTAATGTCACGATTACAGATGAGGCGGACGCTATTGCCGCGCAATTCCGCGAAAGTTGGGCGCAGGCTGATGTTATTATTACGACGGGGGGATTAGGGCCGACGTGTGATGATCGCACACGGGAGGTGCTCGCGCAGGCGCTCGGGCAGCAATTGATCTTAGATGAGGCGACCGAGCAGGCCATCGCGCAACGGTTCGCTCGGCTGAATCGTCCGATGACGGCGAATAATCTTAAGCAGGCTTATCGTTTTGAGCACGGCGAGGTGCTGCCCAATGCTAATGGCACCGCACCTGGTCTGTGGGTGGAGCAGACGGGGAAGGTCCTCATCATGTTGCCGGGGCCGCCAAATGAATTGCAGCCCATGTTTATTGAGCAAGTGGTGCCGCGTTTAGCCCAATTAGGATTGTTAAGTTCGCGCGAGGCTTACGTGCAGATCCGGACCGCGGGGGTTGGCGAGTCGCTGTTGGAGACGCAATTTCAGGCTATTTTCCAACGCTATCCTGCGCTGAGCATCGCTTATTGTGCGCATCAAGGGCAGGTCGATTGCCGCGTGAGTTCGCCTGATCGCGTCTATTCGATGGTGCAGTTACAGGCCATCGCGCAAGAATGTGCGGTGCTATTGGGCGATAACTTTGTCTGCTTTGGTCACGATACGCTGACTAAAGTGGTCGCCAATCAGTTACGGGCCGCGGGTCGTACGTTGGCGGTGGCCGAGTCCTGTACCGGGGGATTATTGTCTAATAATTTTACCGATATTTGTGGGGCCTCTAAATTTTTTCACGGCGGCATTGTTTCCTATAGCAATGATGCGAAGATGCTGCTGCTGGATTGCCCGGAGTGTTTGCTGTCGCAGCACGGGGCGGTGAGCGCGGAGTGTGCTGTGGCGATGGCGACGGGGGTGGCCGAGAAATTGAGTGCTGATTATGGGGTGGCCGTCACGGGATTTGCGGGACCCGCTGGTGGCACTGGGGAGAACCCGGTTGGTACGATTTATCTCGGGCTCCATGGCCCCAATGGCAGT
>SXZN01000005.1 GCA_005787865.1 Opitutaceae bacterium
CTCTCCCTCAACGGTCGGCTGGCACCAGGATTCTTATTATTGGCCGATGGCGCCCCACAATTCCGTCACCGTCTGGTTGGCTTTTGATGATGTCGATGAGGTTAATGGAGGTATGAAATTACTGCCCGGCTCCCATCGCGGTGGGGTCATCAAGCATCGTCGTTCGACGGAAACTAGCTCGGTGCTCACCTTGGAACTGGAAGACGGCACTGACTTTAAGGCTGAGAGCGCGGTTCAGTTCCGTCTGAAGGCGGGCGAATGCTCCTTGCACGATGATCGCGCTATCCACGGCTCACCGGCTAATCCTTCTGATCGGCGGCGCGCTGGGCTCACGATTCGTTATTCCGGCACAAATGTTAAGAATGACTTAACCGTGAATCCTAATTTCAAAATTTATCTTTGTCGCGGGGTGGATGAGTTTAAGCACAACCCTTACGGCACTCCGCCGACGCAGCGCTATGGACGGCCTAGCTTTAAGCCGGTGAGCAACGAGGAAGCGGGTAAGGCGTGACGCGATGCTGCTGCCGGAGGCAAATCGTTGCCTCCATTTTAGGCTAAATTACCACCACTGGCATTTCGCGCTGGCGTTAAGCGCGTCATCGAGTGGCGCGATCGTGGGATGCCAAAGTCGCTCCCACTCCAGACTAACGCAGCCGGTGAATTCAGCCTGCAAGAGGGGGCGGAGCGTCGCCATCGGAAATTCCCCTTCGCCAGGTAACACATAGCTGAATGGATGTTTCGCGCTGGGGCGGCTGACACTATCCTTCACGTGGATATGCACGACCTGTGAGCCGATGGCGCGCCAGGTAGTGGCGGGATTTTCGCCGCCATTTCTCCACGTGTGTTGGGTATCCCAAAGAATCGCCGTGCGCGGAGCCAAGGTTAGGAATTGTTGAAGGGCCGCTGTCGTGCAGAGCGCGTCATGAGTTTCCACCATGATTTCAGCCTGCCAGCCATTTTGTTTTTTTAGTGTCCGCCACCAGGCTACGGTATCAGCCATCGCTTGGTGGGTGGCGGGATCGGCCGCGTGGCCGCCATCAAAGACGCGCAACCAAGGGACCCCGATTGCTTCGGCCCAAGGTAAGAAACGCAAAAAATCTTCACGATCGGTCGCTGAATTATCGGCCAATTTTAGCGAAGTATCCAGTGATACGATTGGTACGGGGGCCGTTTTCATCCAGGCCGCGAGTGCCGTTGGCGTGCCGTAAGCGGTCGTAAATACAGTCGGCAGGTCGATGGTATGGGCGAGCGCGCGTAGCTCGACGGCATCGAGGTGGTGGCGCTGGGCGAGGGCGATGGTTTCAGCTAAAGAAAGATCCGGACAACCCAGCGTGGAGATGGCGCGGCGGTAAGACATCAGTAAAAATAAAGTGGCGGATCATGGCGCTGGATCAAGTCCCCTTCGTGGGCGGTTGGCCTTGAGCCGGGTTCGGCCGCTGGAGTGGGTTGACCTGTGCGCCGCTCTGGCCATGCTGGAATTATCAACTCACCACTCCCACCACCTTGGAAAATGTCATGGCTTTGAAAATTATCGGCATCGATATCGGCGGCACCAAATGTGCGGTCAGTATTTTAAGTGACGGTGTGGTGAAGGAAGTCGGGCGTTTTCCGACCCAGGATTTTGCCACAACCTTTCAGTGGTTCCGTCAGCAGGTGGCGCAGTTGGCCCCGGGCCCCGAAGTTGTTTTTGGGATATCTTGCGGGGGCCCGTTGGATGCCAAGCGAGGGATTATTTTATGCCCGCCCAATCTACCGGGCTGGGTGGATCTGGATATTTGTCGTGCCTTTACCGACCTCTTCGGCGGTCGCGCTTTCTTGATGAACGATGCGAATGCTTCGGCGCTAGCGGAGTGGCATTTTGGGGCCGGTCGCGGCTGTGCCAGCATGGTTTTTCTGACGGCAGGCACCGGCATGGGGGCAGGCCTGATTCTCGACGGGCGACTTTACGAAGGGGCGACGGGTGATGCTGGCGAAGTGGGCCATCTGCGCTTGCGTCCAGATGGACCGCTCGGTTTTGGCAAACGCGGTTCGTTTGAGGGCTTTTGCAGTGGGGGGGGGGTCGCGCGGCTGGCGGTGGCGATGGGGTGGCCGCAAACTGAGGTTACCTTGAAGGATATCGCGGTAGCGGCTGCGGCGGGCGACGCCCTCGCGCTGAAAGTCATAGATGTAGCGGGTGAGCGCCTCGGGGAGGCCTTGGCCTTGCTCATCGATACCCTGAATCCTGAACGGATGGTCCTCGGGGGGTATTTCCCTCGCTGTGCGGATCTGTTGCGTCCCGCGATGAATCGCGCGCTGACGGCTGAGGCGCTGGCGGGCCCCCGCGCGGCTTGTCAGATTGTACCGGCCATCTTGGGTGAGACGATCGGCAGCAATGCCGCCGTGGCGGTAGCGCTGCACGCTCTCAATATTTTACCCAGCAAAGTTAACCATTAAGTAAGGTTTTTTATGCCCCACCGTCATCTCACTGAACTTCTCCGGCGTTTGCCGGAACTCGCCACCGCCGAGTCATCTATCCTGCAGGCCTACGAGGTTCTGCGTGATTCTTTTCAGGCTGGCGGCAAAGTTCTATTGTGCGGCAATGGCGGGAGCGCCGCCGATGCTGATCACTGGGCGGGGGAACTGCTCAAGGGTTTCTGCAAAGACCGGCCCTTATCTAGGCAGGAGCGGGGGACGCTGCGTCCGGAGATCGCGCAAAAGCTGCAAGGCGCGCTCCCGGCGATTCCGCTGACATCTTTCCCCGCGGCGAGCACGGCGTTCGGCAATGACGTCGATCCGGCTTTAGCCTACGCCCAATTAACCTCTGCCCTCGGTCGGCCGGGCGATGTTTTCGTGGGGCTCAGCACGTCGGGCAATGCCAAGAATGTGGGCGCCGCGGCGGAGGTCGCTCGGGCCAAGGGCTTGCCGGTGATTGGCCTCACGGGTGCAAGTGGAGGCAAGCTCAAGGCCTGGTGCACGGTGTGCATTTGTGCTCCCTCGACGGAAACCTACCGCGTCCAGGAATATCACCTGCCGATTTATCACTGCTTATCGCTGATGCTCGAAGAAAATTTCTTTGGGCAAAAATAATTACCGGGGACCGTTGGGGGGGTAGGCTTATTTTAGCCCCCCCCCATGGATTTATAACCGGCATTGGCTCGACTGGTTTCATTTTAAAAACCGCTGTTCCTTCGTGGTTTTTTTGTTATACGTGGGTTTGTGAAAGCTTCCGATTTCTTTGCCCTGCCTGCGTCGTTAGCTCGTTTCGCGCCTAATTTCTTGGCCGAAGCGCCACCCTGGCATTGGCTCACACAGATCGCGGCGGCGCTCGGTTCGGTGGAAATCAGTGCCCCTGGCCCAAAAATCCCGCCCGGGGTGCATATCGAAGGTAAGGTTTGGCTGCATCCCTCCGTAAAATTGCCGGCTTATGCCACCATCATTGGTCCGGTTTATATTGGAGCCAACACCCAGATCCGCCCCGGTGCCTTTATTCGCGGTCAAGTAATCGTCGGGGAAGGCTGCGTGTTGGGTAACGCGAGCGAGTTTAAGAACTGTCTTTTACTCGATGGAGTCCAGGCGCCCCATTTTAATTACGTCGGTGATTCTTTGCTCGGCACCGGCGCCCATTTAGGAGCCGGAGTAATTTGCTCCAATCTGCGACTCGACCAAGCGGAGGTCAGTCTCCGGTTACCGAGCGGTCTCGTGAAAACTGGCCTTAAAAAATTTGGCGCAGTGCTGGGGGATGGGGCGGAGGTTGGGTGCAACGCAGTTTTGAACCCAGGGACATTACTAGGCCCGCGGGCTTTGGTGATGCCGGGCACGGTCTTTGGTGGTTACCTGCCGGCGGCGACGATTGTTCGCGCGCGCCAAACCATCACCACGTTCGCTCGGCGCGATTAAAAA
>SXZN01000222.1 GCA_005787865.1 Opitutaceae bacterium
ATTATCGCAGGATTTACGGGATCACTCTCCAATATTGTGGGTCTACCTCTCGAGGAAATGAAACAACTTTTGACTCAGGCGGGTCTGACCCGTTGATTAAATCCTGTGCCTGCTTCGTCCCTGCCTTCGCCTGATCGTCCCGCTGACATACTCGGCCGTGGCCCGCTGGACCGTTCCATTATAATCGGCATCGCCTGCACACTCCTGTTTCACCTGTTGCTGATTTTGCTTTCGCCGCAATTTGCCTTCACCAAATTCACGGGCGTCCACAGCGGGATCAACGTCACCCGCTCTAAACCCGGAAAAACTTTTGATTTCGAACTAGCCCAACCCGCGCCCAAGCTGCGCGACCCTTTTAAGTTTGTGGAAACTAATTCGGCCGCGCCGGAAAACATCCCTGACAAAACAGAAAACTTCAGCAACCGGAACCAACAGTCGGCCCAAGAAGTAGCGGCGAAAGAAAAGGACCTGGAGAATCGCCCCAGCGTTGAAGGGCAGGATAAAATTAAAAATGATACCGCGATTGTGTCCGGCAATTTAGCCCCGCCGCAGTTGCCGAGTGCACCGAGCCGCGACCCGAGCAAAGATGAAGCGGCTGATCGCGCTGAGCAGTTAGCCCGCGCCGAGCAAGTTCCGTTGAATGGTTTTGAGAAAGTTTCCGGAAAATCGGAGGACGGCATCGCCATGAATAAAGCTAAATCTAAATCTCCTACGACTAACGCCGAGCAGGCGCTGGAGGGAGATCCTCATTCGAAGAATGCGCAAGGCGGTCTCGTCGCCGTCCAGCAGACTAGCTCGGCTCAGCCCAGGGAAAGACCGCGCCTCGCATCGGTCTCGCTCAATCGTACCACTCCCTTAACCACCCGACTATCTGGGGTGGCTAATGTGGGGATCGTGGGCCGCGACGCCCGCTGGAGTGAGTATGGCGAATATCTGAACGAGATGCTCGAGATTATCCAAGTCACGTGGTACCGGATTTTGGAAGAGAGCCGCGTTTCCCCTCCGCGGGGATCGCACGTGGTGGTCACCTTTAAGATTAATGCCAAGGGCGAAACGGATATCGTCAAAGTCGAGGATGCCGATAGCGGCAAACAGGGGGTTTTCTCCTGCCAAAATGCGATCACCTATCCCCAGCCTTATCGTAAGTGGTCGCAGCAAATGATTGCGATTCTCGGTGATCAACAAGAGCTCACCATCGCTTTTTATTACCAATGAGCGCCCTCGCCGCAGATTTCTGGACCACGCTGCCGTTGGCGACGGGGGTTCACTTGCTCGCCGGCGATGCCAATGGGCTAGCCGCCTTTGATAAACCTTTCGGGGTGCTTTCACACCCCAATTCGTCGCAGGATGAGCCGCGTTCCTTGCTGACCTGCCGTTACGACAAAGAGACCCAATGTTTTAGCTGGAAGGCGGCCGATGGCAGTGAGCGTCAGTTGTGGCTGCTTAACCGACTCGATTCGGCTACTTCTGGCGTGATCCTCACTGCGGCCAGTGAGAAATTGGCGATCGCGATTCGCGAACATTACCTGAAAAAACAGGTAACTAAAATTTATCAGGCCTTGGTTTTTGGCAAGCCCCACAAGAATTCGGAATCATGGTACGATCAAGTCGCGGTAAAAAACATTCGCGGCCAATTGCGGACCTCGCTCATCGGCAACGTGCCGGCCGAAACGCTTTACCGTTTAATTAAGCACACCCAGCGGAATTTTTCGACCTCCTTGATTCGCCTCGAACCGCTCACCGGGCGGAGTCATCAATTGCGGGTGCAATGTGCGAAACGCCATTCACCGATTATTGGTGATCAAACGTACGGCGATTTTGCCCGCAATCGTTCCTTTGCTAAGGCGACTAAAAATAAACGGCTTTTTTTGCATTCACTCGAAACCAGCTTCACCTACGAGTTCGCGGGCCGCACCTGCGCCTTTAAAGCCACGGCCCCTCTGCCGGCCGACTTTACGACGGTTTATTAAGAAAGAGACCGCGGTCGAACTGACCTGGAGTGAGGGCATTCCTCAAAAAGCACTCGACCGGTCGACCTAGCGCCGCGGCCGGCGTATTTTTACAGCAAATCTAGCTGAGCATCGGCCACCGGCAGTATGGAGATTTTCTTCTTCGGCTGCACTTTGGGCGAAGGCGAGGGCAACTCTACCGCAGTGTCATCGGATTCGAGCTTTCCCAAAATGGTCTTCGCGCGCTCGATAACGCTCAGCGGCAATCCGGCCAAGCGAGCTACCTGAATCCCATAACTACGATCAGCTGCCCCTGGGACCACTCGGCGGACAAAGACGATCTCGTCATTCCATTCCTTCACGGCCGCGGAGTAATTTTTTAAACGGGGGAGGTGCTTATCTAGTTGAGTTAACTCTTGGTAATGGGTGGCAAATAAAGTTCGCGGACCAGCCTCAGCCGAGCGATGCAGATGTTCGACCACCGCCCACGCAATACTCAGTCCGTCGTAGGTCGATGTTCCGCGGCCAATCTCATCGAGAATGATGAGCGAGCGATCCGTCGCATTATTGAGAATATTTGCGGTCTCATTCATCTCGACCATGAAGGTCGAATTGCCCCGCGCGAGATCGTCGCTGGCTCCAACCCGCGAGAAAATGCGATCAACCAGTCCAATGCGGCAGGCTTTAGCGGGCACCCAACTGCCGATTTGCGCGAGGAGGGTGATCAAAGCAACTTGCCGAATGTAAGTTGATTTACCCGCCATGTTCGGCCCAGTGATCAGCATGATTTGTGCCGCCGCCGCAGACAACGCGGTGTCATTAGGGACAAAAGTGTAGCTTCCCGCTAGCCCGAGGCGTGCTTGTTTCATCATTTGCTCCACGACCGGATGACGACCATCGCTGATGCTCAAGATTTCCCCGTCATCGATCTGGGGTCGGCAATAATCCCACTCGCGAGCTAAGACCGCCCAGCCAGCTAAAACATCTAATTCGGCCAACGCCTCA
>SXZN01000223.1 GCA_005787865.1 Opitutaceae bacterium
ACGCTTTCCCCGCGTGGGTCGTGCTCGGAGCCGAGCTCGCGTTGGTCGGGCCAAGGTGCCGGGGTTTGGGGTGCGGCCGGCTCGATTACGGATGGGCTAGGCCAGTAATTTTTGAATTACGCGCCCATGGACATCGGTCAGACGGAAGTCGCGGCCTTGGAAACGGAAGGTCAGCTTTTTGTGATCGAGGCCGAGGAGGTGCAAAATTGTCGCGTGGATATCGTGCACGTGGGCGCGGTCGGTGATGGAGTTGAAGCCGAGTTCGTCGGTCTCGCCAATCACCGCGCCGGCCTGAGTGCCGCCGCCGGCGAACCACATGGTGAAGGCGTCAATGTGGTGGTTACGACCGGTGGTATCGCGGTTCTCGCCCATCGGGGTGCGGCCGAATTCGCCGCCCCAGACGACAAGGGTGTCTTTGAGCAGGCCGCGTTGTTTGAGGTCGGTGACGAGGGCGGCTTGGGCTTGGTCGACCTCGCGACAACGGGCGACGAAATCGATTTCCAGATTTTCACCTGGGCCGCCGTGGCTGTCCCAGTTGGTGTGATACAGCTGGACAAAACGAGAGCCCCGTTCGACGAGTCGGCGTGCGAGCAGGCAGTTGCGGGCGAAGGACGGCGTATCTTGTTCGACGCCGTAGAGCTTGCGGGTGGCCTCACTTTCGCCGCTGAGATCGACGAGTTCAGGCGCGCTAGATTGCATGCGGCTGGCCATTTCATAGGCGGCGATGCGCGTGTGAATTTCGGCATCGCCGGTGGCAACCGCCTGCTGAAGGTTGAGGTCGCGGATGGCGTCGATGGCTTGGCGCTGGCGGTGGGCCGAGATGCCCTCGGGGTTGGCGAGATTGAGGATGGGGTCGCCGTTACCGCGAAAAGGCACGCCTTGATAGGTGGTCGGCAGGAAGCCGGGGCCCCAGTTGACGGCCCCGCCGCGCGGACCGCGCGGGCCGGATTGGAGGACGACGAAGCCGGGGAGATTTTGCGCTTCGCTGCCAAGCCCGTACGTGATCCAGGATCCCATACTGGGGCGGCCAAATTGGCCGGAGCCCGTATTCATAAAAAGTTTGGCGGGCGCATGATTGAAGAGATCAGCGGCGCAAGATTTGACGAGGGAGATATCGTCGATGATGCCCGCGGTGTGCGGAAAGAGATCGGAGACCCACGCGCCCCCTTGGCCGTATTGGGCAAACGAGCGGCGCGTACCGAGCAGCTTAGTGCCATGGGAACTGTCCATGAAGGCGAAGCGTTTGCCGGCGATAAAGGACTCGGGGATGGGTTGGCCGTTGAGGGAGATCAGGCGAGGCTTGTAGTCGAATAAATCGAGCTGGCTGGGGCCGCCCGCCATGAACAGATAGATGATATTTTTGGCGCGCGGGGCGAAATGCGGAGACTGGGGCGCCATCGGATCAGTGAGAGGACCGGGCGTGATGGCCGCGTGCAAGCGGCTGCGGTCGAGCATTGAGGCCAGCGCGATGCTCCCGAGGCCCATGGCGCAGCGGCTAAAAAAATGGCGGCGGGAGGCCGGGTCGTACGGAAGCGCGGCGTCGGCGGTCGGTCGGGGTGTCATGGGTCAGGCGCGGGTGATGGTTTCGTCAAGATTGAGCAAGATGCGGGCGATGGTGGTCCACGCTTCGTGGAGGGTGGCGGCCGGTTCGCCGATGGGGCCGAGGGTGGGAGTGCGGAGTTCGCGCAGGAGTTCGAGGAGGCGCGTGCGTTCGGCGGCGGTCGGCGAGCGGGCGACGCAGAGGCGGAAGGCGTAATCAAGGCGGGCGTTGTCGTCGTCGCCGCCTTCGCGTTGCACGCGGGCGGCCAGTGCGCCGGCGAACTCAAAAAATTGGCGATCATTGAGGAGCGTGAGGGCTTGGAGCGGGGTGTTGGAGCGAAGCCGGCGCGTGCAAGCGCTAAAGCCGTCGGGCGCGTCGAAGACGGCGATGGCGGGATGCGGGGTGGCGCGCCAATGGTGCGTGTAGAGCGCGCGGCGGTGGCGGTCGGCCCCAGTGCTGGCAGTCCAGGCGCGGCGGTTTTGGCCGAGGTTCATGACGCCCTCGGGTTGCGGGGGAAAGACCGGTGGTCCACCGATTTGGGGGACCAGCAGCCCGCTGGCGGTGAGGGCTGCATCGCGGACTAGTTCGGCGTCGAGGCGCAGGCGATTTTGGCGAGCGAGGAGTTGGTTGAGTGGGTCGGCGAGAGCGAGATCGGGTCGGGCCACGGAAGCGCGTTGGTAAGTGGCGGAAGTGACGATGAGGCGATGGATGGCCTTGATGCTCCAATTTTGGGCAACGAATTCAGTGGCGAGCCAATCGAGGAGCTCGGGGTGGGTTGGTGGGGAGCCTTGGGAGCCGTAGTCGTTTTCCGTTTCGACCAGACCAGAGCCAAAATATTGTTGCCAGATGCGGTTGACCATCACGCGAGCAGTGAGCGGGTGGGCGGGATCGAAGAGCCATCGCGCCAGATCGAGCCGATTGGGTGGGCGGCCCGGTGGGGCGGAGAGCGGCGGCAGGATACCGGGAGTGCCGGGGGTGACTTGCTCGCCGGGGCGCGTGAAGTCGCCCTTGATAAAGACGACGCTTTCACGAGGTTGCGGAAGCTCGACCATGACGAGCGCGGTGGTGGCTTTGGCCTCCAACTTCTCGAGCGCCGTGAGTTTTTCATGGAGCGCGGTGAACTGGGCATTGGCGCCGCCGAAGGTGAGAAAGAGGGCGCGGCGTTGGTTGAGCGTTTGTTTTGCCCAAGGGAGCGCGAGCGCGTTGGCCACGGAGGGAGAAAATTTAGCTCGGGATTCAGGCGTGGTCTGGGCGAGCCAAGCGGGGAAATCAGCGGCGGAGGGAGCGAGGAAGGTGGTGAAGTCGGCACGGACTTGGGCGAGATCGGCGATCAAGTTATCAGCGGGGCCGTTTTCAGAGGCGAAGGACAGGCGACCGCCGGGTATATTTTCGCCGTGGCCGTCATCGACCGTGTTGTTGAAGAAGGCATAAAGCCGAAAATAATCTTTCTGCGGCAGCGGGTCGAATTTATGGTCGTGGCATTGAGCGCAATTCAGCGTGAGGCCGAGGAACGTACTGCCAAATGTGGCGACGCGATCCATCACGGCCTCGATGCGAAATTGCTCCGGATCGATGCCGCCCTCTTGGTTAATCTGGGTGTTGCGGTTGAAGCCGGTGGCGATTTTTTGTGCTAAGGTGGGCTGGGGGAGGAGATCGCCCGCGAGTTGCTCAATCACAAACTTGTTATAGGGCAGATCCTGATTCAAGGCGGAGACGACCCAGTCACGGTATTTCCACATTTGGCGTGGGGCATCGACCGAGTAGCCGTTGGAATCGGAGTAACGCGCCGCGTCGAGCCAAGGCCGGGCCCAGCGTTCGCCATAATGCGGGGAGGCGAGCAGGCGCTCGACTAAGCGAGCGTAGGCCTCGGGGTGGGGGTCTTGGAGAAAAAATTCCGTCTCCCTGAGCGTGGGTGGAAGACCGGTGAGATCGAAGCAGACCCGGCGGAGGAGTGTAGCGCGATCAGCGGCGGGGGATGGCGTGAGGTGTTCCGCGGCGAGTCGGGTGAGGATGAAGGCATCGATGGGATTAACCGCGCCAGCGGACTCGATTACTGGGGGAACGATCGGCCGGACGGGCGCGACGTAGGCCCAGTGTTCGCCCCAAGCTGCGCCCTCGGTGACCCAGCGGCGCAGAAGGTTTTTTTGGGCGGTGGTAAGCGGATTATTGGAATCAGCCGCCGGCATGACCTCCTCGGAGTCGTGACTAAAAATCCGGGCGATGAGTTCGCTGTCGTCGGGGCGGCCGGGGACGATCGTGACAAGACCGGATTTGCCCCCGGCGAAGGCTTCGATGCGGCGGTCAAGCCGCAGGCCAGATTTACGGGCGGCGGCATCGGGACCGTGGCAGGGGTAACACTTGTCCGAGAGAATGGGCTGAATCTCACGACTAAAATCAACGGGCTTCGCGCTGATGGAGGGCGCAAAAATAAAGGTCCCGCCAAGAGCAAAAATGAGGTAAGACGGGCGATAGGCCGACATAAGAAAAACACTCATGGACCGCCTCCCGAAAGGTCGGCCGTGTGGTGCTTCCGTTAACGGTGACTAGGCGGGCGAATAAATCAAGTGACGGAATACGCTTTTTCGAGCCACGCGGAGAGTTAGTCTAAGTTATGAGATAAGATCGGGGTAGCGGTTCTGGTTGGTCGATCTTCGGCGGAGGGTGACCGGAGGCCCACTGAAGCCGGAGATCGAGCGAGTCGGACGGCTTAGCGGACTGGACTGCTGGGAGGTCCCCACCTGGGCTGGATTATTTTTTGATTGTCTCACCGTTCAGCCCAGCCATCAGGTATAGATCAATCATTATGACCCCTCAAGCCATCGCCAGACTAACCGGAATCGCGCTCCTTATTTTCGTTGCGATCATTATGGCGTCTTCTGGAACGTACGTCATCCAGCCCGGTTACCGAGGCGTGGAGGTGACGATGGGGAAAGTTTCGCCCGCTTTTAAGCCCGAGGGATTCGGATTCAAGGTGCCGCTCATTACCAAGATTTACCCTGTTTCCATCCGGCAGCAGACTTCACAGGAAAAAGCCGAATGTTATTCGTCGGATCTCCAGCAGGTTTCGGTCATGTTGCGCGTGCTGTATCGAATTCCGGAAGCGTCCGTGGTTAAATTGTTTCAAGGTTACCGCGGAGAAGCCTTCGATACCCTCATTGCGCCTCGCGTCCAGGAGGGCTTGAAGGAAGCGGCCGCCCAGCAGAGCGCGGAACAGATCGTCAAGAGCCGCGAACTCATCAAAGCCCGCGCGCTGGAATTGGCCCGCGCCAAACTCGGCACTTTATTAGTCATCGAGGATATTGTCGTGGAAGACATCGCGCTCACGAAGGAACTCGAAGGAGCCATTGAACAAAAGATGGTGCAGGAACAAGAAGCCTCGAAGGCTAAATTCACGCAGCAACGCGCACAAATCGAAGCAGACACGATGGTGATTAAGGCCGCGGGTGAGGCCAAGTCCATTATCATCCGCGGCGAGGCGCTCAGGGAGAATCCAGCGTTCGTTGAATTGCAAATTGTCGATCGCTGGGACGGCGTGCCGCCCCAAATCATTGGCAGTGGCGGCAACGTCATGTTGACCCTGCCCGAGCTTCAAAATCGCCGAAATAAGAATTAAGTAATACCATGTCAGACCACTCATCTCGTTCGCCCAATTGGGGTAACTCCGACGCCTCGATTCCGCCCTTTATGCCGAAACTGATCGCAGTTGGCCTGGTGGGCTTTGCGCTTGTAGTGCTGGGCGGGGCCTCCAGCTACATCATCGAGCCCGGCACGCGTGGGGTAATGATCACCCTCGGCAAAGCCTCGGATCAATTCCTGCCAGAAGGCTTCGGCTTTCGCACCCCGTTCATCACGCGCATCGTTCCCGTGGTGATCCAGCAACGCACGGTAGCGTTGCGCGCGGATTGCTTTTCCTCCGACCTGCAACAGGTTTCCCTTGAAGTGCGCGTGCTGTATCGCGTGCCTGAGTCGTCGGTGGTCCAAATTTTCCGGGAATTCGCTGGCGACCCGTTTGACAGTCTCATTGCCCCGCGCGTGCAGGAAGCCATGAAAGAAGTCACCGCCGTGCTCTCGGCCGAGCAGATCGTCAAGGGTCGCGATGACGTAAAAGTGAAAGCCATCATCGCCGCGCGCTTGAAGATTGGTGAAATGCTCACGGTGGAAGATATTGTCATTCGCGACATCCATTTGTCCAAGGAGCTCGAGACCGCCATTGAGGCCAAGATGGTGGCCGAACAAGAAGCCGCGCGGGCGCGCTTCACGCAGTTGCAAACGCAAGTGGAGGCCAACACCGCCGTGATTCGGGCGGAGGGCGAAGCTAAGGCCATCCG
>SXZN01000034.1 GCA_005787865.1 Opitutaceae bacterium
CCAAGCCACCACCACGGCAACCCAAACCATGGAAAGAAACACGGTAGAGGGAAGGTTCGCGATCGTATTGGAGGTATCCAAGTGTTTGCACAGTCCGGCTTGAACAAAGCCAATGTACAAAGCGGGCGCCCCTAAGTACGTTATGGAGACTTGCGCCGCATAGATCAGCGCATTGCGATTTTGTAGCCGCGGCTCCAACGGGAAAGGGGTTGAGGTTTCTTCAGGCATGGAATCGCACGGGGTGGGGGTTAATGGGGCGGGGTCGCGCGTCGCGTTAAAGCAGCGCGTTGAGGCCCAGGATAAAAATTATTGCGACCGTGCCGATGCCGGTCTCTACCACGGTCCAAGTGCGGAGGGTTTGCGGTACGGTCATGCCAAAATATTCTTTCACAAACCAGAAGCCCCCATCGTTCACGTGGGAGAGCAGCAATGACCCCGCGCCCATCGCGAGCACGAGTAACTCGCGATTAATTTCGGGCCGAATGACTAAAATTGGCCCCATTAGACTTGCCGCCATCATCACCGCCACCGTGGCAGATCCCACCGCAATCCGCAGCAGACCGGCAATGATCCAACCAAGCAGCAAGGGCGACACGGGAATATTTGATCCCATTTCGGCAATGGCCTGCCCGACACCAGAAGCCGTGAGCACCATACTAAAGCCACCGCCCGCACCGACCACCAAGATGATACTGGCGGCTGGACCAACGCATTGTTCCGAGAACCGTAAAATCTGAGCGCTACTTAATCCGCAGTTCCAACCAAACGTCCAGAAGGAGACGAGTACCGCAATGAGCATGGCGACCGAGGGTGAGCCGACGAAATCAGCCCATTGCCTAGCTGCATGATCGCGGGGCAGACCGGAGACATTAAAGGCCGTTGCCATGAGCATAAGTAAAATGGGCAGGAGCAGGGTGAATATACTAAGAGTAAAGCTCGGCGGCTGAGGCGCGGCGGCTCGAGTGATTGCTTCCGCGCCCTGTCCGCCAATTTCTAACTCGACATGCTGCGCGAGCCAGCGGGTCAAGAGCGGTCCGGTGATCAGCGCGGTCGGTAATCCGATGAGGATGGAGTAGAGAATCGTCTTTCCAATATCAGCTTGAAGTGTGGCGATGGCCGCCATCGGGCCGGGATGCGGTGGAATGAGCCCATGCGCAGTCGATAGACCCGCCGCTAGCGGTAGGGCTAAACGTAAAATGGGGGTGCCCGTGCGCCGCGCGAGCATAAAGGCAATGGGTCCGAGCAAAACAATTCCGACTCCAAAAAACACTGAAATGCCCACCACAAAGGCGATCAGCATGACCGCGTAATCAAGCCGTTTCTCCCCCAGCCAACGCACGAGTCGATTAGCGATCACTTCGGCGGCTCCAGACTCGGCTAGTAACTTTCCCAGAATCATACCCAACCCAATAATCATGGCGATGCCGCCCAACGTTTTGGCGATGCCTGATTCTAGACTTTCGACTAAGCCCAGCTGCGATCCTGTTCTGACTAACGGCATACCCGAGCCTAGGCCAACGGCCAGCGCAGCGAGAATCAATGCGACGAAGGCATTGCATTTAAATTTCGCGATTAAGATAACCACTCCGACGATAACTCCTAGCGTGAGTAGCAATAAACCCGACGATGAAAGAATCGCGAGCGGGGTATTCATCAGGTTATCTTAACCAGCGATCTATGCTCCCTCGAGCCGACCTGGATGATTTCGTAAGGCATGGTACTGGGAGGAAGCGTGATTAGGTCGTCCTAAGATTTTCGTCAATGAAGCCACGATCGAGTATGCTGGGGTGGGCGATCTGATCGAAGGAGCTGGTGGCGTTTGATCTTAGCTGAAGAGAAGTACGGCCGGTCTAGCGGCTCATTAGGCGAGAGATGATTGGGCTAAATAAGCTAGGCCTTGGCTCGCATTTTTAGCTACTCCGCTGGCGGGCTTGGTCGGCTCGGCAATTTAAATATCACCATAAGGGTGGTGCAAAAAAGCAGGACGAGGGCCGCCCAAAAACTCACCCGCAGGCTCCACGTGTCGGAGATCCAGCCATAAAATATCGGCGCTAAGCCGACTAAGGAAGAGAGCAGGACTAAAAATGAAAGATTCCGGCGGACGCGGGTTTTGGGCGAACAGAGCATGGGGTAGTTCATATAATATACCCCGAAAAGTTCGCCGGCCCCGTTGATGCCAAAGGCCAGGAGGAACCAGTAGCCCGGGACAAAGAGCACCCAGAGGATACCGGCCATCTGCAGGCCGATGGTGACCAGCAGGGGGACTTTAGGATTAGTGCGCACCAGCAACCAACCCAGGAAAAATCCGCAGAGCATCTTAAAGGAAAAACGCAGGCCGAGCTGATAGCCGGTCAATTCCTCCGATAATCGGCCGACTGCCTCTTGCGTAAACAGGCTCATATTAATTTGTACCATGTTGCCGCAGTACACGAGGAGGTAGGCAAGGCTGGCGATGAGCAGGATGCGATGACCGAGAAAAGCTTTAAAGCCTCCCACCAATCCTGCCATGAAGCTTTCTCGTTTAACCTCAATTTCCGGCAGAGGAATTTGATAGAGACTCACTAGAAATGCCGCGAATGTCATGCCGATCGCGCCTACGGTAAATAGCAGGGCGTAATTATAAGGATAGGCTATCGCGAGCCAAGCAGGCGCGACCCAATTAAACAGGGAGCCATTAAATAACAGCTGGGCTCCGAGTGAGCCCAAGACCGCGAAGGCGGGACCCACGCCAAAGGCGAGGCTCAGGGCCTTCCCGCGATAGCGGGGGGAGAATCCACGGCTCAATACTTCCCAATTCATCACTGCGAGTACGCCATTGGCTGATCCCACCAGCGTGGCGTGCAAAATAAGTGACCAAATAATGAAGGTGCTCGATAAATTAAAAAAGAGCACGAGAGCCACTCCGGCGCTAGCGGCTGCCATCACGCTATAAGCGGAGGCCAGAATGCGCTTAAGCAAGCGAGCTTCCGGAAACAACCAGGCCACGACCACCGAGACCCAAACCATCGCGAGCCACATCGTCGCGGGAAGATTAGCGAGGGTATCGGAAGTATGCAGGCGCTTGCAGAGACCCGCTTGGACAAACCCAACGTAGAGGGCGGGCGCGGCTAAATAAGTGAGCGACCAAGCGGTTGCAAAGATAAAGGCATTACGGTTTTGTAACCGGGGTTCTAGCGCACACAAATCGGTGGTCTCATCGCTCATTTTTTCGGGAGGCTAGGGCGCTAAGCTTTAGGCTTAACGGCCGCTCTTAATAATCAATTTTCTCAGTGCGCTCCCTTCGGGGCCGGTGCGCTCGGCTTGGGTGGCGTGTGATTCGGCCAGATCACTTTTGAGAATCCAGATATCACCCGTATCCGCCGTGTAAATCGCGCCGGTGGCGTCGACGGCGATCCCGTGGGGATAACAAAACATGCCCGGCTCAGCCCACACATCGAGTGGCTTACCCTGGCGATCAAACCGAATCACCGCGTTGTCCATGCCGGCTGATCCATAAATTAAGCCATCGGGTGCAGCGTATAAACCATCCACTGAGTGCAGCCCGGGCCACGTCGCGCGGAGCTTCCCTTGCTGGTCGAATACTTGCACGCGATCGTTCTCCCGATCCGTCATGTAGAGTAGACCATCTTGGCCCAGGGTGATCACGTGGGGGGTATGAAATTCCCCGGGCGCAGTGCCGCGAATTCCCCATTCGAGGAGGTATTTTCCGGTCGCACTTAATTTAACAATGCGCGAATTGCCGTAGCCATCCGTCACAAAAATCTCTCCCGTCGGCACAACACAGGTGTGGGTGGGCTGGCCGAAATGCTGCTGATCGCAGCCGGACTCACCATCAACACCTAAGGTCATAACTAATTTTCCCTTGGGATCGAATTTGAACACCAAATGCCGGCCCACATCGGTCACCCAAACATTATCCCACGGATCGATATGGAGACCGTGCACCCAGCAACGCGTGGCGATCGGTATTGGCACGGGGCCGCGCAGATCATAGGCGGTGGTTTTTTTAAAAACTTCAGCGCCGATTTCACGACACAAGGTTCCATCAGGATGCAGGCAGAGCAGCGGGTGTTCCCCGCGGTGGGCGACATAGATCAAGCCGCGAGAATCGACGGCGACACCGACAACACGATCGAAGGTGATCCCCGGCAGACGGGGCCAGTTAGCTACGGCCTCAAGCCGAGACTTACTAGCGGTGATGAAAGATTTTGCGCGAATGGGATTCACGATAATTTGTGGTGAGGTTACGCGAGACGAGTGAAGCCCCGCAGGCCGCGGGCGACGCCTGATTCTTCGGCTAAGCGGCCGGCGAGAACAATGGCCGCAATCTCGCCCATGGTTTCATCCGCAGCCGTGAGCAGCAGCTGAATCTTCGCTTCATCATGCGCGAGCATCACATAATAATACGATGAGACGAGGAAGCCGCGCTCGCGCATCTTGCGCACATACAGTGTCTGGGCCAGCGGCGCATCTGCGCCGAGGTCGAAGCTCATCGTCGGCGTGGCGGGCATACCCCCGACGATCAATTTACAGACAGGATGCCGCGCCGCCATGGTCTTGAGGCCGGTTTGCAGCATGCCGCCGCGTTGCCACACCAGTTCAGAAACGCCGAGGCTCTTTACTTTTTTCAGCACCGCGAGTCCAGCGGCGGGACCCACGCCATCGGTCCAGTAGCTAGACGAAATAAAACTACCGTCCGCCGCCTGCATGATGGCGTCGCGGCCGACAACTGCGCCAAACGGAAAACCATTACTCATCGCCTTAGCATAGACGGCTAAGTCGGGCTCAATGCCCAAGCGGCTCAAGGCCCCGGGGAACCCGTAACGGAGACCGCTCGTCACTTCATCGACCACAAAGATACCGCCGGCCGCGCGGCAGCGGGCGGCGACCTTCGCGATAAAATCATCTTTGGGTAACTGGGAACGCATGGGTTCCATCACCACGGCGGCAAGATTATCGCCGAGCTTGGCAATCGCGGCCTCCAGTGAGGCCAGATCATTGTAGCGGAAGGGGACCGAGGTCCCTCTCAATTCACGCGGTACGCCCTTGGGTTCTAGACCGGGCAGCAAGTGACCGTTAAGCGCGTCGCTCTCACCGAGGTTGGCCGCGAGATACCAATCATGCCAGCCGTGGTAACCACAGAAGGCTACGCCACTCCGTCCGGTAGCGGCGCGGGCGATCCGCACGCTCATAGTCATCGCATCGCCGCCGCCGCGAGCATAGCGCACTTTGCCGGCCCACGGATGCAGCGCGACTAAAGTTTCGGCGAGTTCGACTTCCTGCGGATTAACCAGCGTGCAATAAGAGCCGAGTGTAAGCCGGCGGCGAACCGCTGCGGTCACATCTGGATCAGCGTAGCCCAGTAAAATGGAGCCGACGCCGCCGGCAAAATCGATGTAACGACGATCTTGCAAATCCCACACTTCACTGCCCGAGCAACGGGAGAAATAAGCGGGCCACGATTTAGCATCGAACATTTCGGCGCGTTTAGAGAGTAAGCCCGTGCCGCCGGAAATAACCGTGCGGGCGCGTTGCCAGAGCATGAGGCCCGTATTTGCGGCAGGTACCGCTTCAGCGGGTAAGTGTGGCGCTAGCGTCCGCAAAGCATTGCCCATGAAAATATCGTTAATATCGCCCTGGGTCAGGCCGGTGTCTTCACAGGCTTCACGCAAACTTTGGAGCGACTCGATCCCGACCAGCGTGAGGTCGGTACTGCTCGGAGCTTTATAATCCGCGCGAATTAATTCGGGGTGCAGCCAGAAAAAGAGGCCGCCGGTCGTGACGCAGCGTCCCCGTAATTCACTGACCGCAAAATCGGAGCCCCACAGCACTCGGCGGGGCCCTAAAATCTTGAGAGCCGCGCGAAAGGCCTCGGATTCACAGATGGCGGAGGTGTCGATGACCGCATTGTCGATATCCGCGATGGCGTGAAGACCTTTGCGGGCGTTGCGGTAGCTGAAGCTGCGCGCCACGTGGGCTAAAATTAACTTAGCTTGAGGATAAGCGCGGCAGAGGCGGCGCAGGGAAGCTTGATTGCTCGTGTCTTCCATCGCGCCATCTCGCACGATGTGCAGCAGCAGGACGCCGCGGGTCTCATGCAGCAACTCCCACATCCACTCCGGCGCGAATTCCTCGATGGTCGCGTTCATGGTGTCGGGCCGTTGCGAGTAGCAGTGGTAAACTTTAATCCCACAAAATTGTCCGCTGCGTAAAGCCGTCGCGACGGCCGATTGATTGTCGCTGGGTGAAACCACCATCAAGGCGCGGCTGAGGGGCGTGCCTTGGGCGCGTACTTCCCCCGCTACCCAAGTGTTCATGGCGCCGCGATCTGCCGTTTTGTGCGGCAAGCCGAAATAAAGCCCATGGATTTTCTTGGCGGGCATATAACGCTGCAGCGCGGCGCGATGTTCCACGCACCCGAGAACTTTTTTATCGCTTAAGAAGGGCCAAGCGTTCGGGGCAAAATGATCCGCGTGATACGGGTGCGTGTGGATATCGTAGATCTCCTGCGGCAAAAAATCTGCCACCGCGCTGGCGGCTAGTTGCTGGTCGCGGGAAGTAAGCGTTTCGAGATATTTCATTTGAGGGGAGTCGTGAGATTAAGGCGTGGTTTGATATTCCACAGAATCACTGCGCAAACGAGTAAGCCGCCGGCGCCAAAATTGAATACGGTGGTGATGCTGACATTCGCATCACGCAGGGCGCCGCCGACATAGATGGTGGCGCCACCGACCATCACGGCGAAGGCGTTGAGCAGGCCAAAGCCGGTGGCGAGATACCGCGGCTCAACCACCTGACACAAAACGGGCAACATATTAGAGTCGGGGAACGTCCGGAAGAAGCCATAGATGAATAAACCGATCAGCACAAAAATAAGTATCGGCGCATTAGCTGCTAAAAGAACCGCCGGCACGGTCATGAGCACGCCGATGACGCCAACCCAAATCCGCCCGCGGGAATGGAGCTTGCTCCAACGATCGGCCCAAGCACCGCTGACCACCATCCCAATCAGGCTAGCTGAATAAACATAGCCGAGCGCCGTTAGGCCGGCGCGGCCTTGGGTCATGTGGAATTGTTCTTGGAGATAGGTGGGCATCCAACCAATGAAGGCGTGGCTGGCGAGGCCCAGCATGCCCCAAAAGAGGAGGGCGAGCACGAATCCGCGGCAGCTGAACAAGCTAATGAGGGCTTCCCCTAAGCGCACGGGAGGCGGGGGCGTGGTGATTGTGCCGGGCTGAACGGGCGTCGCTGGTCGGTCGCGCAGAAAGAAAATCAACACTAACGCATAAATAATCCCGATCCCGCCAAAGAATTTAAAAACAAAGGTCCAATCCTGTTTATCGGCGATCCAGCCGCCGAGGCCGCCTAAACCTGAGCCGACCATGACGCCGCTGAGGTGAATGCCATTCGCGAGTGAGCGGGTGTGGTGGCGATGATAATCCATGAGCAGCGCACCAGCAGCGGGAAAGTAACAGGCTTCGCTGATCCCCATCAGGGCGCGATAGAACAACAGTTCGTTAAGCGAGGTTGCGTGGGCGGTCAGCCACGTGACCGCTGACCAGGCGAAGAGGGAAAAAATAATGATCCGGCTCCGGTTAAATTGGTCAGCTAGAAAACCGCCGATCGGACTCAACAGCCCATAGCTCACCAAGAAAACTGTCGTGAGCAGTCCAAATTGCGCGTCGGTCATCGGGATCGCCTCCTTGATCGAGGTGCGCATCGTAATCAAAATTAAGCGATCGAGGTAATTCAAACAGCCGACCATCCATAATAAACCCACCATTAACCATGCGCGGGATGGAAGGAGCTCTGGGGTAGTCGTCATGAGGGGTTGAGGCAGCGAACGGGAAGAAAAGCGGGGGAAAAGATGGCGGTTGGCTGAGGGTTAGCCGGTGAGTCGACGAGGGGGGAGTTACACGGGAGTAGCTTTGGGTTGGGCGGGAGTTTTGTTTTGCGTGCGAATTTCGTTTACGCGTTGCGTGAGGACGCCCTCGAGCATGCCGCTGGGCTCGCCAATGCAAATAAAAGGATAGCCGCGCGGGATCCACGTGGCGGGATCGCCCACCATCATCATTTTCTTGCCGGCCTGTTCGCCGGCGACTTTAAGCCGATCAATCGCAGCGAGGAGGATGGGCGAGTCGGGCTCCCAGCACACGCCAAGTGAGGCGGATAAATCGTAGGGCCCCACGCCCATCGTCGTGACGATCTCATGGCGGGCAATCGCCTCGGCGTTAGCTAACCCCTCGCGGTCTTCAATTTGTGGAATGAGAATCAGATCATCCTCCACTTCCTCTTTCCATGTGGAGGCGTTAAAATTGCTGACCCAACGAACCCCCGGACCACCGGGACGGCGGCGACCACGGGGTGGAAGATAAATGGCATCGCGCACCTCATCCAGGGCCTGCGTATCGCGCACCGTTGGCAAAAATAAACCACAGGGCCCGCGATCCATCGCGAGCCGCACCGCATTATAAGTTGGCTCGGGGGGACGTAATAAAATGGGGAAATCTAATAATCGCCCCAGGGCAAGTGCCTCCGAGACGCGATTATCACCGGGGTGGTGGTGCTCGTTATCAATGATCGCGTAATCCAGCCCCGCCTTCATCAGAATCTCGATGAGATCAAGCCAGAGGTGGTGAATGATCAAGACCCCAAGGGTCGGCTGCCCCGCCGCGATTTTTTGGCGGAGAATCTGCGCGCTTTTCATGCAAAACAGGGTGAAGAATGAGGGTGATTAAAGCGCTCGGCTCATAATACAAGTGCACGATTAATTATTAACCATCTGTATACAAACAAAATTAGCTTATTTAGCGGAGAATCAGCGTATTTTTATGTGAGACAGGGTGGAGGCTGAGAGTGAGTAAAGTGCTCGGGACAGAGCGTTAGCCCGGGATTAACGATTGCCTGAACCGGTCGACGAAAGGATGGGCTCAGCGCATTCGCCGCGATCAGTTCTCGGCACGACCGCCGGGGCCAATATTTTTGCGAGAGCGGCTATCATGGGAGGCCGCCTGCTTTTTTATTCCCCAAAGTAGCGCGGCGCTGCCCAGCAGGCTCACGGCGGCAAATCCGAAGATCAGGCTTACATCTATCTGTGCATCCCTGAGGGCCCCACCGAAATAAATTGTGACCCCGCCGACCATCGTTCCGCACAGATTGAGCACCCCGTAGCCAGTGGCGCGGTAGCGTGGATCAGTCACCTGGCAGAGGATCGGCATCATGTTACTATCGGTGAATGCGCGGGCAAAGCCATAGATCACCAGTCCAAGGATCGCCACGGGCAAGAGGTTGGAGTTGCTCGCGAGCAGAACCCCAGGTGCCGCGCAACAGAGGCCGATCAAGGGAACATAAATACGTCCGTTAGAATTAGTGCGAAACCAGCGGTCGGCCCAAGCCCCCCCGACGATTACTCCGCACAGTGCGGCGGCCTGCAGATAACCGGTGGAGGAGAGGCCAGCGACACCCTGAGAGAGCTTGAAATGTTCGTTTAGATAGGTCGGCATCCACCCCATTATAGCCCAGCCGGCTAGGCCAAGCAGACCCCAGTAACCGAGGGCGAGGATGAACGAGCGGTGCCTAAAGAGGCTGACAAACGCCGGCCACAGGCTGATTTTGGGCAGGGCCCCCTCGGCCGTTTGGATGTCGTCCCGAGAGCGTTCCCGCGGCGCATCGCGCAGCAACAGGGCTACAACCAGACTGTATCCGATACCAACTAGGCCAAAGATGGTAAAGGAATGTTCCCAGCCATATCGGTCTGCAATCAATCCGCCGAGACCGCCAAGACCGGCCCCAACCATGATGCCGCTCATGTGTAATCCTTCCGCCTTAGAGCGGGTGTCACCACGATGATAATCCGTGATGAGCGCCAAGGCCGCAGGGATATAGCAAGCCTCCGTTATTCCCATAAGGATACGCGTCATCAAAAGCTCTTCAAAGGTGGAGGCCTTTCCGGTCAGCCAGGTCACCACGGACCAGCAAAAGAGGCTAATAACAATTACCCGTGAGCGGCTGTAACGATCGGCCAGAAACCCTGCGAACGGGCTGAGGAGACCATAAGTCCACAGGAAAGCAGCCGTGAGAAGCCCGAACTTTGCCTCGGTCATCGGGATAGCCTCAACGATCGAGCCGCGCATGGTCGTGATCATAATACGATCGAGGTAATTCAGGCAGCCGATTAGCCAGAGGAGGCCGACGATGAGCCAAGCGCGGGGGGGTAATTTTGTGGCAATTGTCATGATAAAAATTAGACCGACCCTCGGCGGCAGCGATCCTAATGGTGACCTGCCCCAGTAGGGGTATTCCTGGTGGAATGGGGCGGGCGTCTAGCGAATTAAATTTTAGTAGCCCTTATCCCAGCAAGTCTCAATGTTCGCCGCGGCCGTCTCGGACACCCATACATCGGTGCGGAGGGTTTGCAGAATCGACTCCGGGACGCGCGGGGTGACCGGTCCGTGCAAGACGAGCCGCGTGGTGAGGCGCTGCCAGGAGGCGAAGGAACCATCAACCGTGATGGCGTGCATATCGATGCGGTGCTTAGAACCGATCACTTCGGCCGGCCCAATTGTGGCGGCTTTAGGTGGGACGGCGCAGAGATCACCGCTCATGCCGAAGCAGCCATGGAGGGAATTTTGAGCGATGGTAAAAGGACTGAGCGTGCAGACGCGGGGGCCCATTTTTTTCCATTCCTCAAGCGAGCCGGCAAATTCTGGCGCGTCCGGTTCAATGAAAGCGAGATGGCCGGTCCAACCGGGACCGCTGTAGCAAATATCAGCGCCGCCCAGATCAGCGAGCATCTTGCCGTAGTCCTTCACGTTTTTATCCGTAAAGACGCGCACCTGTTTTTCCGCGGGGCGCAGCTTGGGGTCGAGATTGGCCAAAAAGAATTTCTTGAAGCAATGGCCAAAACCAAATTCCCAAGATTCAGGCGCAATGCGGCCTTGTTCATCCGCATATTCGTCCATGTTGAACGTATGCAGCTTGCGGCAATTGACGCGGCCGCGATTGAGCATGGCGGCGAGTTTCGCGTACCCCGGCCAGGGGTTGGGCATAATAGCAACGAATTGCTTATCCGCTTCCATCGCCGTTTTGATCCGGAAATACATATCGGAAATCCAGAGGAATTCCATTTCAGCATCAGGGAACACCGTAATGCGGAAATCAGGATTGGCGTGCTTCGTGATATCTTCGCGTTTAATTTTTCGCGCGCGGGCAATGGCCCGGGTATCGCGAAAAGGAATGAAGCTCGCTGGGGCGAAGGTGAACTGGCCGGAATTTTTTTTCATGGGGATTTTCTTAGGGGAGGAGCGCGGTTAGAGAGCGCTCAATTAATTGGGGCTGACGATTTTGAACGCCTGATCGACGCTCAGACCTTGATGGACGATGCCCATCAGGGCCTGCGTGATCGCTACAGGATTGGCATGCTGGATAATGTTGCGACCGTAGACAATCCCGGAAGCCCCTTGCGCCAGCAGATCGTGCGTGCGCTGTAGAATTTCGCGGTCACCGACTTTACCACCACCGCGAACGAGTACCGGCACGCTGCCGGCGGCCGCGATCACTTGGTGATAGAGTTGCACGTTATCCGTGGGATCCGCCTTGATGATATCGGCCCCGAGTTCAGCGGCCTGGCGCACAAGCGGAATGATTTTCTTCTCATCGCCATCCACCATGTAACCGCCGGCCTTCTCATTGGCTTGGAAGACGAGTGGCTCCACCATCATCGGCATACCGTAGCGTTCGCAGGCGGGTTTTAGGCGGAGAATATTTTCTACGCATTGCTCGCCTACCTCCGGTTCGCCGGGGATTTGGAAAAGATTAACGCACATACAGGCCGCATCGAGGCGCAGAGCCTGCTCAACGGGATCGGCGATCATTTGACTGTAAAGGCGGCGCGGTAATTTTTTGCCATAGACATTAGCCACATCGAGTCGGAGGACCAAGGAAGGCTTCAGTCGCCCCGGGAGGGATTGCAGGTGGTGCGCTTGGCCGACGGTTAGTTGGATCGCATCAGGATTAGCTTGGACCACGGTGCGCACCGCGGCGCCAATATCTTCGATGCCGGTGAGAAAACCAAATTCATTAAAAAATCCATGATCGATCGCTACGTCGAAGCAGCGGCGCGATACGGGATGAAAGAGACGATTGAGGCGGAAAGAATTCATGTGAAATATAATAAATGCTGCTCAGTTTTATTTATAACCAAGTTCTTGCGCAGTTTCGCCGATCGCTTCGTCGATGAGATCCATGCCTTTGAGCAAGGTGGCTTCATCCATAACGATCGGTGGGCTCATCCGTAGAATATGGCCAGCGGGAATCCAGGCGAGACCCTTGCGGAAGGCTTTTTGGTAAACGAGCGTACCGGCTTGGTCGAAGGGCTCCTTGGTGGTGCGATCTTTGACGAGCTCGATGCCCATGAGGCAGCCTTTGGCGCGCACATCACCGATGATTTTATGCTGCTGCTTCATCCGTTCCATCCGCTTGAGGGCGACTTCGCCCAGATGGGTAGCATGCTCGAGCAATTTTTCCTCTTCGATGACTTTGGTCGAGATGAGCGCCGCGGCGCACGCCATGGGGTTGCCGCCGTAGCTGCTGGAAGCAGAAATGCTCTCGAAGCATTCCTTGTATTGTTCGCGCACGGCGACGCAGGTTACCGGGAAGCCGTTGCCGAAGCCTTTGCCCAAAGTGACGATATCGGGCACGACGCCCCAGTGTTCCATGGCGAGCCACTTGCCCGTTCGGCCCCAGCTCGTGAGAACTTCATCTGCCATGAGGAGAATCTTGCGCGCATCGCAGAACTTACGAAGTTTCGGGAAGAAATCATCCGGCGGCATCACCGAGCCACCCCAGCCTTGAATGGGCTCGAGGACGAACCCAGCGACCGCCCCGATCGTGGCCTTGTCCAGATACTGGCCGTAAAATTCGATGTATTTATCGGTGTAGATGGATCCGTCCGCCTTGGACCAGACGTGGCGGTAAAGGTCCGGCCGCGGGACCATGTGGGCGCCAGGAGCGCGGGTGGCACCGTAAACATGAGAGCGGATCTGGCCCAGCGAGACCGCCCCGTAGGTTTTGCCGTGGTAATCGTTGAAGCAACTAATCGTCTCGTGCTTGCCCGTCGCCGCGCGAAGCACGCGAATACCCGCTTCAACGGCCGTGGTGCCGGAGTCGTAGAGCTGAAAGCCATTGAGGTCGCCGGGTAAAATCGAAGCCAGCTTCTCCATGAGCTCCGTCTTAATCGGGGTCGTGAAGTCGTGGGCATTCATCAGTTGCGAGGCGGCTTTGGCGACGCCTTCGCTGATCTTGGGATGACAGTGACCGAGGGTCGTCACGTAGATGCCCGAGGAGAAATCGATGTATTCGTTGCCATCGACATCGCGCAGCACGCAGCCGGCGCCCGATTCAAAAGATACGGGAAATAATTTTACTTGGCCGCTCAGTCCCTTGAAGTGCTTCGTGCAGCGATCATGCCAGTGCTTGGAGAGCGGTCCCGGGGCGGGCACGGGCATATGCGGGACGCGCTTAAGATCAACGCGGCCCCAGTTGAGGGTGGAGAAAGATTCAGGCGTGGTGTTATTTTTCATGATGATAAATTAAGGTTTAACGGTAATTATTTTTGGTCCGAGGCGAGCAAAGCGTTTCAAAATTGCCGCAGGAGCGGCGGTATTCGTGATAAAAAAATCGACATCGGCCAGCGTACCGTTGCGGGCGAGGGCGGTTTGGCCGATCTTGCTGTGGTCGGCGAGAACACACGATTGGGTCGCGACTCGCCGCATGATTTTGTCGACCCGCGCTAAGCGGAGATCCGAATTGTAGATCGCGCCATCCAAGCCGATGCCGTCCGCGCCCTGAAAGGCGAGATCCGCGGCAAAAAGCTCGAGACAGTGCTCGGTCGCCGGGCCAGTTAAATCAGGGCTGCCCCGACGGATAACACCACCGAGGAGAATGACCTCCACCCCCGGCGCATGTTGCAACTCTGAGGCCACCGCGAGGCTGGGGGTGATGACGGTGATGTTGAGGGCATCCTTGAGCAGCACGGCCAGTTCGAGGGTGGTCGTGCCAGTGTCTAAGATGAGTCGTTGGCCTGATTGGACCAATTTGCGCGCTTCCCGGGCGATCGCTTTTTTTGCCGCCCCATTATTTTCGCGCCGTCCGCGATAATCAAATTCCAGCATCATCCGCTGCGTAAGCACGGCCCCGCCGTGGGTGCGCTGGATGTGGGCTTGATCTTCGAGCACGGCCAGATCGCGGCGGATGGTCATAGCACTCACATCGAATTCCAGGGCTAAACCAGAAACAGACACCCCCGGTCGCTCGGCGAAACGTTCGCGAATCTGAGTCTGGCGAGCAGCGGAGGGCAGATTTTTCAACACAGTGATTTGTCGGCGAATGTTCATAAAAGTCAAATAAATAGCTAAACGAACATATTATAACATTTACACGTTAGGGGTATTTAGCAGGATTTAGGCTCAATTTATGCCAACGCCCCCTTCTGCTGTGACCACAACTTTCTGGGCCGGCGCTGCCACCTCGGTGGTAACGCCCCCTGCGAGTGTCTTCTTATTTGGCTATCCGCATGTCCCCCGCGCAAGCACGGGCATTCACGATCAGCTCGAGACCTCCGCGCTTTTCCTGCGCCACCACGACGAGAAGGCAATTTTTATCTCCAACGATCTGATCTTTGTCGGCCGGCAGCTCGCCCAAGAGGTACGTCGCCGCGTCAGCATTAAAACGGGCGTGCCGATGGGCGCCATCGCGATCACTGCGACGCACACTCACTCGGGCCCGGTCATGCTCGACTACTTAAGCAATAGCGCCGATCCCGTGGTGCCGAAGACTGATCTCAACTACGTCAAATCAGTTGCGGACAGCATGGTGGAAGCGGCTTGTGCGGCGGTCCGTTTGGCTGTGCCCGCCGAAGCGGGTTTGGCGGTGGCCCGAGCGGAGGGCGTCGGCACCAATCGACATGATCCCGCTGGTCCGGCGGATCCAGACGTCCCGGTGCTGATGGTCCGGACGGCCAGCGATCACCGACCGTTGGCCTGCATGGTCTCGTATGCGATGCACCCCACCGTCTTGCATGAGGATTCCACGTTAATCAGCGGCGATTTCCCTTATTTCACCCGAGAATATCTGCGAACGCAGGGCTTGGTGCCGAAGCACGCGACCATTCTCTATCATAATGGCGCCTCGGGTAACCAAAGCCCACGTCACGTCACGCGCGAGAATACTTTTAAAGAAGCGCAGCGTTTGGGTGAAATTCTCGGCGCCGCCATCGCGCGAGTCATCCCCAGCATTACCTATTCGCAAGCGTTGCCCTTAAAGGTGCGCAGTACGCTCGTCGCCCTGCAGTTGCGGGCGCTGCCCACCGTAGCGGCGGCCGAGCTGCGGGCGCAGGAAGTGAAGGCTAGGTTCGATGGTATGCGCGCGGCTGGGGCGCCACGCACCGCGGTGCGCACGGCCGAGTGTGACTGGTTCGGCGCGGAAGAGGCGGTATCTTTAGCCCGCGCTAAGGTCGACGGTCGGCTCGAGGTCGCGGCGGCGCGATCTAACCCCGCAGAAATTCAAATCATCCAATTGGGTGAATGGAATTTTGTATTCTGGCCGGGAGAATTTTTCGTCGAATACGCGCTCGAGATTAAAGCGCTTTGGCCGAAAACATTTGTTGTCACGATGGCGAACGGCGAACTGCAGGGTTATATCGTGACGCCTGCCGCGGCCGCGTTGGGTGGCTACGAAGCGACCAATGCACTCTTTGGCGCGGAAAATGGTGATCGCTTCGTCAAAGCGACGCTCGCCTTGCTGGGTGAAAAAAGCTAGACCACGGCCCACATGGCTCTGCTCCTCGGCATCGATTTTGGTACATCTTACTTCAAGGTAGGGCTCTTCGACGCTCAAGGCGCACAAAAAGGACTCGGTCGCGTCGCGGTGCACAAAGCGTCACCGCACCCTGGCTGGAGCGAACTCCCCGTCGCGAATTTTTGGCGGATCCTGGGGGAGGGGCTCACCGCGGCACTCGCGGAAGCGCAGGCGACGGCGAGCGACATTGTCGGCGTATCCTATTCTTCGCAGGCGAACACGCTGCTGTTGCTCGATCGCCATGATCAACCGTTGACGCCTTTGGTCGTTTGGACCGATGTCCGCCCGCAGCCATTAGAACCAGCGATCGAGGCTTTTGGATTATCACCGGCGTTTCAGCAAGCCACTGGCTTCAAGGGTCTGGCCCCAGGGTTTTCCTCCGTAAAATATCGTTGGTTTCAGCAGCATGAGCCCGCGCTCTGGGCGCAAGTTGCGCGGGTCATGACTTTGTCTGATTATTTCACTTTTATGCTGACCGGTGCCACGGTGGGCGATGCGAGCACCGCCGCTTTTACGGGATTATATTCTAATCTGCAGAATGGGTGGTGGCCCGAGGCCTTGAAGTTTTTTGGGGTACCGCGCGCCTTTTTATCGCAGCCCCTGCGTCCGGGTACGGTGGTGGGTCGGACTACGCCGCGGGCGCAGGAGTTTTTAGGCTTACCGGCCGGCGTGCCTTTTGCCGTCGGGGCCATTGATCATCACATGGCGGCGATTGGCTCGGGGATCGCGCGATTGGCAGAGGCCAGTATTTCAACGGGGACCGTGCTCGCCGCTTTGATTCTCGTCGATGCCGTCAAGCCCGTGATGAATTGCTATCATGGACCGCACGTGGATCAGCGATTTTACCGGCTAGCTTTTGATCCTGCGGGGGCCACACAGTTAGAGGATTATCAGCGAAAATTTGCCCCGCATTTGGACGTCGCGCAGTTGGTTGCACTCGCTGGGACCGTCCCGCCAGAGGGGGCCGCGGCCGCCAAGACGAGTGACCATCCTGACTGGAAGCACGCGGTGGCCATTCGCACTATGATGGAACGGATCAGTGCGACGCAGCGCGACCTGCTGCACCAAGTGCAGGCGGCTTCCACGATCCGGCGCGTGATTGCGACGGGGGGCGGCGCCCGCAGCACGAGCTGGCTGCAAATCAACGCCGATCTGCTCAACGTCACGATGATTGCCCCGCGCTGCCATGAGCGCGCTTGCCTCGGGGCGGCGGCATTTGCCGCGGTGGCGGCGGAAATTTATCGGACGATCCCTGAGGCCCTCGATGCCATGGTCCAAGGCGATCGCGTGATTACGCCCGTCGCCGCAACCGTGGCGATCTATGCTAAAAAATATCCCCGCGCGGAACGCACGGAGCCGATCAGTTAATTATTTTTTATTAATCGGTCGTTAAATTTTATGCTAAAAAATAAAATTGCCCTGGTTACCGGATCGACCAGCGGCATTGGTCTGGGCATCGCTCGAGCGCTGGCCCGGGAAGGCGTTCATCTCATGTTGCATGGTCTCGGCGATCCGGTGGCGTTGGGAAGCTTGCGCCAAGCTTTAGCCGCTGAGTTTGGGGTGACCGTGCGTTACCATGATGCCGATGTCAGTAAAGCGGCCGAGGTGGCGCGCTTGCTGGCGGACACCGAGCAAGCTTTTGGGGCTTTAGATATTTTGGTCAACAATGCGGGGATTCAGTTTGTTGCGCCCGTCGAAGATTTTCCGCCGGAGCGCTGGACTGCCATTCAGGATATCGTGTTGAATTCAAGTTTTCATGCGATTCGTGCCGCGGTGCCAGGCATGAAACGCCGCGGTTGGGGCCGCATCATTAATTTGGTCTCAGCGCATGGTTTGATCGCTTCGCCCTTCAAGAGTGCTTATGTCGCCGCGAAACATGGGCAGATCGGCCTCACTAAGAGTGTGGCGCTCGAGTTAGCGGAGACCGCTATCACCTGTAATGCGATTTGCCCAGGTTACGTGCGCACCCCGCTCGTCGAGGGCCAGATCGAGAGTCAAGCCAAGGTGCACGGTTTATCGCGCGACCGGGTGATTCGTGAGGTCATTTTAGCGGCTCAGCCCACGCGGCGTTTTGTCGAAGTGGAAGAAGTCGCCGCCCTGGCGGTTTTTCTGTGCGGTGAGTCGGCTCGTTCCATTACCGGGGCGGCAATTCCCATTGATGGGGGTTGGACCGCTCGCTGATTTTTTTAATCCCGCTCGCGTTATCTCTTATGAAATCAACTCGCTTTTCTCAATGGGCCGCCGGGCTCGCTCTCCCTTTTTTGTCGGCCTACCTCGGAGCCGGTGAGCAACCGTGGCAAGCGCTGGCATCGTTGCCGGAGCCGAACGGCGG